>JAPLOC010000180.1:5773-8586 GCA_026692825.1 Planctomycetota bacterium
CGGACGTCGCTTGGTTCATGCCGGTGTCGCAGAAGACCGGACCCGACGGATGCCTGTATGTCCTCGACTGGTACGACCAGTATCACTGCTACCAGGACGCCAATCGCGATCCCGAGGGGATCGAGCGGGCCAAAGGGCGGCTGTACCGGGTGCGTTACCAAGAGACCCCCCGGGCACCTGAATTCAATCTGGCGAAAGAAACGGATCAGCAACTGATCGAACGCCTGGGTTCCCCAAACATCTACTTCCGCGAGACCGCCCAGCGGATCCTGGTGGAACGCAACAGCGCCGCCAGCCGAGCGGAATTGGAAACGCTCATTCTCGATGGAAAGTCTCCCGCGAAGACACGGGCACACGCGCAATGGGCACTGGGTTCGAACGGTCTGCCAGATGCGACTCACGCGAAACTATTGAGCCATTCGGAACCGTCGGTGCGGGCCTTCGCGGTGCGTGTGGCGGGAAATCAGAAAGAGGTCTCTCTCGCCGTCGCGAAGCAAATCGCGGCTCTCGCGACCGACACTTCCCCCGATGTGCGTTTGCAGGTGGCGATCGCGGCGGTGCGGGTGCAGGGGCTGGATCCGATCGCCGTCCTGATCGCGGTTCTCGACGCCTCGTCGGGCGACGTGCTGATTCCCAAAGTGGTCTGGCAGAATCTGCATCCCCTCCTGCCGACGCGGGGTGCGGAGTTTGTGAAAACGTGGAACGCGGGAACGAAGCGCAGCCGGGATTTGACCGAGGCGATCGCGCCACGCGCGTTTGAGCGGTTGCTGTCGGCCCCCGAAGTGTCGGCTCAGGTGTCGGTCGATCTGGTGGCGTCACTGCGCGACGCGGCTCCCGTCGCCGCCCAACAATGTCTGGCACGACTCGCTGCGCGCGTGCAGACGGGTGAACTGCGCGACAAACGACTTGAAGAGTTCAAACAGGCGCTGGAGCCGACTTTGAAACCGCTGTTGCAGTCGACCGCCTCGCATCCCGCGGGGCTCGACGCCGCGCTGCTGGCGGTTTCGTGGAAAGATCCGCGCGGACTGACCGCAGTGCGGCAGACGTTTCGCACCACGGGGCTCGACCCGGAACTGCGGCTCAGGGCATTGCAGGCGCTTGTCGCGACCGGTGACACGGGAATCCTGGAGTCGGCCGGCGCGGCACTCACCACTCCGATTGTGCGCGGTCCCCGCACGTCGCCTGAAACGGCTGCCGCGTTTCCTGGACAAGTGCTTGCAGCCTTGGGTCGCCTCGAAGACCCGAAGGTGGCCGAGGTCGTGCTGGAGGCGTTTCCGAAACTCCCTCCCGAAATCCAGCCGCGGGCTGTCGAGTTGCTGACGCAGCGCGCGGTCTGGGCGAAACAACTGCTCGTCGCCATTGGCGACAAAAAACTCCCGGCGGAATCGTTGAACCAGAACCAGGTGCGCAAGTTGCTCGCGACGCGGGACAAGGAACTGATCGCTGCGGTCTCGCGACATTGGGGGACGATTCGCGAAGGACGCAATCCCGACCGTGACGCCCAGATCGCCGAGTTCCGCGCCGAGTTCCGCAGGAACCCGGGTGACCCGCTGCGTGGGCAGGAGGCGTTCAAAAAGGTGTGTGGCCAGTGCCATAAGATGTATGGCCAGGGGGAGGAAGTTGGACCGGATATCACCTCCAACGGCCGATCGAGTTTTGACCAGTTGTTGTCCAACGTGTTTGATCCGTCCCTGGTGATTGGAGCCGCTTTTCAGGCGCGCACGATTCTCACCAAGAGTGGTCGGGTGGTAACCGGGCTCGTGGTTGAAGATACCCCGGAGCGTGTGGTGTTGAAGCTGCAAGGGGGAAAGCTGGAAGCGATTCCCCGCGATGAAATCGAGGAGGAAAAGACCAGCGAGTTGTCGTTGATGCCCGAGGATCTGGAGCGGACGTTGAAGCCGCCGGAACTGTTGGATCTATTCGCCTTCATCACACTCGATCGACCGCCGACCGATTCGGAAGCGAAACCAATTCCGGGCCTGAGGGACACTTCCCCCCGCGATGTGACGGAACCGGCGTTGTTCGGTTCTATCCTGGTCGAAGTCGCGCCGGGATTCACCACAACCGCGGTGGGAGAGCGGGGACTGGGATTGCTTCGGTCATACGCCGGCCGGGAGCGGGTTATGCGGACGCATCCCGTCGACGAGAAGACGCCATGCGTGCTGACGCGTAATGTCACGGTGCCCACCGAAGGGGAGACCAGGCTCAATCTGTCGGTCTCTCACGAACGGACGGGAGACTGGCGGTTGCTGGTGAAAGCGAATGACGACACGCTGGTGGACCAGATCATTGGTCCGGAATCGTCGAAAGGTGGCTGGACCGATTTGGAGGTCGACCTGTCGAAATACGCCGGCCAGAAAGTGAAGCTGTCGCTGCACAACGTGGCGAACAACTGGTCGAATGAATTCGCGTACTGGGGGCGTGTGGAGGTCGTGACGGGGAAGTGACCCGACCGACGTCGCTGGACGGGGTAGCACCGATGTTTCGCGACGGCCGGCTCGGTTGGAACGTAGTGGACTTTCTCCGAAAGACTGAGGGAGGATTGGATGAACGGGATCAACAGGTTAATGGACCAATGCGGCAAGGTGCGATAGCCGGCGCGGGAGGTTGGATTCAAAAATCCTGTTAATCCCTTTCATCCTCTTCATCCTGTTAAAACCCACACGACGAGGGGTAACCGTTCACACCCCGCCTGCGGCGGGAGTGTGATTTACGCGCCAGCGAGGAGCGAGGGGCCCGGTTGGTTCTGGAATCGGGCTTCGATGGTCGTGGTGACGAACTCAAGGACGGAACGATCCTGCTGGCGACATGTC
>JAPLOC010000181.1 GCA_026692825.1 Planctomycetota bacterium
CAAATGGAATGATTCCGTCTTGGCTGTGTCGGTCCAGTCCCAGTCATTGACTCTCCCCTTCCGGTTCATCTTCTCTTATTCTCCTTTTTTCCCTTCCGTGTTCGTGTGTTTTGTGCCTTTCGTGGTTCCCCCTTCTTTCTGTAACCCAACACAGGAACATTCAAGTATTTGGCTCAGGCTTCCTGGTGGGCCTTCGCCTGTTGGGGGGTGAAGGGGGCGATTGCGGGCGCGGGGGCGTCGAGGGGCCAGTTGTACCAGGCGGACGATTGAGCGGCAGGTGGGTCGGGCTCCACTTGCGGAGCGGGTTCCACTGGTGCGGCGGGTTCAGGGAGCTGATGCTCCCCGCTCGCCTGGCGCGAGCGGGTCTGATTGTAGAGGGAGATCAGTCCCAAAATGAGCGCGATGGCGCTGGCCGCCGCGACCAGCCACTCTTTGCGATTGGAAGTTGCCGGGGGCGAGCTGGGGGTTGGGGACGGCACCGGTTGCGGGGGTTTGTACGCCGGCAGGACTTCGGTCACCGTCCCCGTCGATTTCCATTCCGTTTCACAACGCTCAAAGAGTTCCGCCACTTCCCGCGCCGACTGATATCGCTCAGTGCGTTCTTTCGCGTGCAGTTTTTCGACAATCGCCTCGAGCCATTCCGGAATGTCCGACAGCACCTCGCGGAGCCGCCGGGGTTGTTCCTCCACAACGCGACGCAACACTCCGACCATGTTCGGGGCTCGAAACGGCGGACGACCGCTGGCGGCCGTGTACAACACGCTGCCAAAACTGAATAGGTCGGACCGCAGGTCGAGGCTGTCGCCGGTCGCCTGCTCGGGAGACATGTACATGGGTGTCCCCGCGACCACTCCCGATTGAGACAGGGAGGCGTCGTCGGCGGTTCGGGCCAGCCCGAAATCGGTGATCTTGACCCGCGGCTCCGAGCCATTTTCCAGCAGAATGTTTCCGGGCTTGATGTCGCGATGGATCAGTCCCAGCGCATGGGCCGCCGCGATCCCGCGAGCGGTCTGTACCGCGATTTTCAGGATCTCGGGAATCTCCAGCGGCCCGTTTTCGTTGAGCCGTTGCTGCAAGGTCGGCCCCTCGATGTACTCCATCACCAGATACGGGATCGGCTGGTCGTCGACGCTGTAAACCTGGACGACGTTCTCATGGCGCACCCGGGCGGCGGCGCGGGCCTCCCGCAGAAATCGCTTGCGCGGGGGGGACGTCTGCGCCATTTGCGGATCGATCACCTTGATGGCGACCAGGCGTTCCAGTTTCTCATCAAACGCTTTGAAGACAATTCCGAAAGATCCCCGACCCAGGACCGACTGGATGTCGTAATGCCCAAGTCGTCCCAGCGAGCCGGGATTGGGAGACGGCAGCAGGAAGCTGAGCTCCGTGGAGTTGGGGATCTCGTGGTCACTGTCGGTGTCGGCGGGAGCCCCGAGGTTCTGGACACAAGTTTCTTCCGTCGCTTCGGGAGTCGCCGGGTCGAGCCGCTCAACGGCGGGAACCGCCAGAAACGAGCCGGCACCGAAATGGGCGGCGAGCAACGCCTCCAGCCGGCTCCGCAGCGCGACATTGTCGCCACACGCCCGCACCAGAAACGAACGACGTGACCCGGGATTGTTGATATCCAGTGCCGATTCGAAGATCTCGCGTTCCGTCATTACGGCTGGCTCCGGAGTCGACGCGCACCTTCGATTGGGAGAACGACGCGAAAACCCCAATGGTGAAACGCATGTTTTTCGTGCATCGCCCACCGAAACGACGACTGCAAGATCGCGAGTTCGTCAAAATAGCCACCTCCACGCACGTTATGGACCCTGAGACGAAAATCTGTCCCTTGCGGATTGATTGCGGGGTAATCGCCGTACCAGGAGTAATCCCAAGCGTTTTCACCATCCTGAGTGAACTCCCACACATTCCCATGCATGTCAAACAGCCCGAAGGGATTTGCGGGACGCGATCCCACCGGTGCCGGTCCCTCGCGTTCGTCTCGCTTTACGACCGCGATCGCATTCAGACTCGATGGGTCATCACCTGACCAGAATCGAGTGGTGGTTCCAGCCCGGCACGCGAACTCCCATTCCGCTTCGGTCGGGAGGCGATAACCGTCGGAACCCTCAGTGGCTTCGAGCTTCTCTCCCATGACAAGGTACTTGGGTGTCAATCGCTCACTGCGGCTGAGTTTTTCACAGAATTCCGCCCCCTGAATCCAACGGAGCGATTCCACGGGACGATTTGCCGAGTTGGCGGCTGGCGAACGAGCGACGATCGCCCCATCGAACGTCGATGGATTATTCCCCATGATTCCGGTGTATTGCCCTTGTGTCGTTTCATAAACCGCGAGGTAGCAAGGCCGGGTCAGGACGGCGGCGTGACGCGGCATTGTCCGCGTCAAGTGTTGATGCACCTCCCCGTTTCCTTGAGCGAGCTCGATCAAGTCAGCCGATTCCTCGAGTACGGCCCCCATCGCAAACTCGCCGGGAGGAATCAACCGGAATTTCATCCCCAGGTTGTTTTCGAATTCGACGGGGAGTTTCAGGTACTCCGCCCATTCGGCCTGCGCTTGTTTGGCGCGATCCGCGTCGAACGGCGCGATCGCCGGTTGGGGCGCGTCGGCGGGCCAGCCATACCAGCTCCCTTCCTTCGGATCGGGAAAGTCGGCGTAGATCCGGCAGTTCGGGAGGGCCGATCGAAGCTCTGCGACAGACTCCGCAGTCATCTCCTGACAATTGCGGAGATCCAGAATCTCGATCGATTTCGCACCGGCGAGCGATTTCCAGCCATCTTCAGTGAATGTCGACCGGGATAGGTTCAGAACTCTCATTTTGGGTTGTGCCACAAGATTCGCACAGGCATCCCGACTCAACTTCACTCCTGGAATCGCCAGATACGCGAGCTCGGGAAGTTTAAGGGCACTCCACGCCACGCCCGTCTTGTTCTCGGGAAATTCGCAAACCTGCATCATCTTCATGCGGTTGAGATTGGCCACCGCGGCATCGGCGAATTGTGTCAGTCGCCCGCGCAACTTGAAATTCACCAGTGCATTTCGCACCGGAGAATTCGCGAGAGTCGCGATCCCCTGATCGGTGATCTGGGGAAGTTCGCCAGTTCGTGAATTAATCGTCAGAGTTCTCAAAAAACGGACCTTCCCGAACCGCAGGAAATCTCCATTTGTCAGCAATTCCCCAGAGCCAATTTCAATCGATTCGACGATTGGCTTCCCTTCGGGAATCTCTGCCGCGCGCGTGATTGGAATTGCAACCCCGCGCAACGTCAAGCTGCGCGGTTCTGGGAGCGAAAGAACCCACTCCGCCAAGGCGCGATTTGGATCCTTGGAAGGAGACTCACCTGGACCGTGCATCGCGAGTAGAACCCGCGCCCCTTCAACGGGCAATGCAAGTCGAAATCCGATGTAATGCTGCCCGAGGTAATTTGTCATCAGCCAGCGATTCGCGGACCGGGCCTGCAGCGGTTTTGAATTCCAGAATCCACCTTTCACCAGCCGCTGGTCCGTTTTGGGGTCCATTTCCTCGGGATCAAGGATTGGCTCATTTCCCGTGTAATCGGAAAGTCCGGATCCAAACGTGTCTTGTACCAATTCCGCAAGGCTGCCATGCATGTCATACAGCCCGAAGGGATTGGGAGCGCTCCGGTCACTTGGAGGAGGCGAATCCCCCGGCGGTTCGCCCAGCACTTCCACTTTGAGTACCTCTTGGGGATCGTCTCCCGTCCACCATTTGGTCACGGTTCCGGCCCGGCAGGCGAATTCCCACTGCGCCCCAGTCGGTAACTGGTAGCCGTTTCCGGGAGTCGGGCGATTCAAATCGCCGACTTTGACATAACGTCGATGCAGTCCCCACCTTTTATTGAGCGCATCGCAAACGGTGGTCGCATCCTCCCAGGAGACCCAATTCAAGGGAAGTTTTCCGACCGCCAGTTCTCGACCTTCGACCTGACCCGAACGCACCATTTGCTCGTGTGTCATTTCATGTTCATGGACCGCAAGATAAAACGGATTTGTCAAAATGACCGGTGTCTGCGGCCCTTCTGTGTCGAGCAGGCCCTGTCGTTTCGGCTCATTTGGTTCAAAAGCGCGCGCCTCCGCGAGTTCGTTTTCCGTGGCGCCCATTCGGAATTCACCCGGCGGGATCAGTCGAAACAGGATCCCCGCCGCGTCCTGGAATTCCACCGGGAGGGTCAGGTAATTGGCCCAGGCGAGTTGATGCGCCTCTGCCTGGTCGGCGTCGAACGGGGCGATTGCCGGGGGGGGGGCGTCGGCGGGCCAGCCGTGCCAGCCTGTCGCTGCGGGGGAGTCGGGGTTGGCGGGGGCGGATTCAGGGAGCTGACGCTCCTCGCTCGCCAGGTTGGGGTTGGGACTCTCTTCGCCAGGGCCGGGCTGTGGGGGGCGGTGAGTGGCAATCCAGCCGATCGCCAGGACCAGAGCCAGAACGGCGGCCGCTCCCCATCTCCAGGTTTTCGCGAAGAGCTGTTTGAGCGGGGAGGTGTTGGCAACCAATGCCCCCGGCTTCACGGGGATCTTGACGCAGGTCACTCCCGCCGGCGTTTTCAATTCGGCTTCACAGCGCGTCAGCACCTCGGCCAACTCCGCCGCCGACTGGTACCGCGCCGCCGGATCCTTCGCGTGAAGTTTTTCGACAATCGCCTGAAACCACTCGGGAATATCCGCCAGGATGTCGCGCAGCGGACGGGGCCGATCGTCGGCGACCCGGCGGAGCACCGCCACCACTGACGAGGCGCGAAAGGGGGGGCGGCCTGAGGCAATCGTGTACATCACGCTCCCGAGGCTGAATAGGTCGGATCGATGGTCAATCGTTCCGCCGGTCGCCTGCTCGGGAGACATGTACATCGGCGTTCCGGAAACGACCCCGGTCCGTGTCAGGCTGGCGTCGTCAGCCGCCCGCGCCAGGCCAAAGTCGGTGATCTTCACCCGCTGCGCAAGATCGCTTTCAATCAGGATGTTGCCCGGTTTGATGTCGCGATGGATCAGCCCTTGCGCATGGGCGGCGGCCAGCCCCAACGTCGCTTGCCGGGCGATACTCAGCACCTCCGTCATCTCGAGCGGACCGGAATCGTTGACCCGTTGTTGCAGCGTGGG
Organism: Planctomycetota bacterium; assembly: GCA_026692825.1. Taxonomy (GTDB): domain Bacteria; phylum Planctomycetota; class Planctomycetia; order Planctomycetales; family Planctomycetaceae; genus UBA10511. The sequence continues at coordinate 5,114 of JAPLOC010000181.1, forward strand.
GCCAACGATCAGCTCCATCACCAGGTGCGGCAGCGGGAGTTCTTCAACGCTATACACCTGCACGACATTTTCGTGCCGAACGGCTCCCGCCGCCCGTGCCTCACGCAGAAACCGCTTGCGGGGGGGACTCGTCGCGGCCATTTGCGGGTTGATGACCTTGATCGCGACCAGTCGATTCAGTTTTTCGTCGAACGCTTTGAAAACGATTCCGAAACTCCCCTGCCCGAGTATTTCGAGAATGTCATAGTGCCCCAGTTTTCCGATCGCACCGGCCCGGCTCGGTGCCCCGAGAAAACCGAGATCGAGGGTATTGTCCCCCTCGTGTTCGCTCTCGGTACCGGAAGGGTTGCCCCCTGCGTGGACAAAAGTCTCTTCGGAATTGGTGCGGGGAATACCGTCCAGGGCGTGATCGACCGGGGTCTCCAAAAACGAACCGGCGTCGCCATGGGCGGCGAGCAAACCTTCAATGCGGGCTTTGAGCTTTTCGTCCCCCCCACACGCCCGGACGAGAAATGTCTGCCGGGAACTGGGGTTGGCGATGTCCAGCGCCGCCTCAAAAATCTCTCGTTCATGCATGGTATTCGCGACGACCTCGGATCGCAGCCGATGTGGACAATGATCAATCCCCACATCTAATGCGACGTGGAATCGAATTCGCGCCACGATTGTCGCAGATTTTTTTGAAAAATCGACTGAAAATCAAAGGATAAGTAGACGTGCGACCTCAGGGTTGGCGCATGCGTGTTCAGTATCCCGCAGGCACATCGGCGATTTCGCTTCTTGGGAATGTTCGCGCCCGGAGAGATTGGGGAGGATGAAAGAACGGCTGGAACAAGCTCCCGCACTCCGAACGCATCCGTCTGGGATCACGGAATTCCCCGAATCGTTGCGGCCGACACCGCAAGTTCCCGAAGCGAATCGATGACATTCCTCCAGGAGTCGACCATCGGAGGACGCCTCGGAATCCATGGAACGCATTGGCAATCCCTTGAAAACCTATCTCGACCCGCCAAAGCGTCTGACCTCGGTAGGGGTCACATTCGCCGTCGCACGACTTCCCAAACACATTTCGCTCAAACGCCAACTTCCGTCCGCACGTCCACATCGTCTACGACCCCTGCCGGGGTCGATGCTCGCGTTGTCGCCAAACCCCGGGTCGTTTCCGCAGACGCGGCAACGACCCGGGGCTAATCGATTTGACCCCTGCCGGGGTCGCCGTTGGGCTTCCAATCGACGATTCACTGATCGACAGGATTCGTTATCGGTCGTACCGACGGGATGTGACGGCGGCTGTGCCGCGATGAACCCTACAAATCAACGGATTTGATTTTGGACTGGTTCTTACCACTTCCATCCCGCGCGCAATTCCTCGTTCACCACCGCCCCCGTCGGCCACTGCCCGTGGTAGAGCTTCGCGATGCAGTCGGCCGCTTCAATGGCCATGCTGTCTTGCGACAGCTTGTCGGCCCCTCCCAGATGCGGGGCGACAACAATGTTCTTGAGCGCGAACAGCGGGTTGTCAGCGGTCGCCGGTTCGTTTTCGAACACGTCCAGCCCGGCGGCAGACAAATGCCCGCTTTGCAGCGCCACCAACAGATCGGCCTCGACGACCAGTTTTCCCCGGGAGGTGTTGATCAGCACACTCCCCGGTTTCATCTTGGCGAACAGGTTCTTGTTGAACATGCCGTTAGTCTCGGCATTGTGCGGGCAATGCAGACTGACGTAGTCGCTTCGCCCCAGCAGCGTCTCGAGATCGACAATCTCCACGCCATGCTTTTGGGCGAACGCCAGGTCCGGGTACTTTTCGGAGGCAATGACGGTCATGCCCATCGCGCGGCCGCGAATCGCTGTGCTGCGGCCGATGCGCCCCAGCCCCACGAGTCCCAGTGTTTTTCCCCGGAGCGGAGCGGTCGCCCCGAGTGACCATTGCCCGGCACGGGTGCGGGCGTCGTTCACCAGCACGTTCTTCGCGATCGCGAAAATCAGGGCAAACGCCTGCTCGGCGACCCCCTCATGATTCGCAGTGGGAGTGATACAAACCGCGATTTTCCGTTTAGTCGATTCGGGGACATCGACTCGGTCATATCCCACACCCGCGCGGGCGACGACCCGCAGGTTTGGAAGTCCCGCAAGGATTTCGGGAGTGAAGTACTCACCGCCGGCGATCACTGCGGAAGCGGGTTTCAGGACGCGAATCGTCTCTTCGACCGAGGCGAGGCCGCGGGTAAACGTGGGGTCTTCCGGATAGGCGATCGTCAGTCCCGCCTGTTCGAGCGCAGTGACCCACGGGCCGCGGACATTGATGAGGTTTTCGGGTGTGATGAGAACGGTGGGCATGTGTCGGTGTCAGCGAGTGAAACGCGTGGGGTTCGCCCCGTAATGGGCGATGGGGAA
>JAPLOC010000182.1 GCA_026692825.1 Planctomycetota bacterium
AGCCGCCTCCCGGCGCGTGGTCGATGGAACCACCACGATCGAAGAAATGCACCGGCTGCTGCTGACCGAGCCGCTGTAGCCTGCGGGGAGATCCCGCCGACTCTCGAATCACTCGCCCGATTCCTCTCATCACTTCGCAGGTGCGCGCGATGACCCGCTCCCGGTCCACTTGGTTTCTGCTCGCGCTGGCGTTGTCGTCCCTTGGGTTGAACACGACCAGCTTCGCGACCGACGCGAAACCGTTCCGCATTCAGATCGTGGACGATCAAACGGAACGGGGAGTGCCGCTGGTTGAACTCACGGCGGTCAACAACCTCCAGTATTTGACCGACTCTCAGGGAATCGTCGCCGTCGATGAACCCGATCTGCGCGATCAAGAGGTCTACTTTCAGATTCGCAGTCATGGCTACGAATACGCCGCCGACGGGTTTGGATATCGTGGCCAGCGGTTGAAACTCACTCCGGGCGGGTCGGCGGTGTTGAAGATCCATCGCCAGAATCTCGCCGAGCGCATCTACCGTGTGACCGGCGCGGGCATCTATCGCGACAGCGTACTCGTCGGGGCCGACGTCCCGCTGAAGCAGCCACTGCTCAATGCCAAAGTCTTTGGCCAGGACAGTGTTCTGACCGGACTTTACAAGGGGAAGATCTACTGGTTTTGGGGAGACACCAATCGGCCCAGTTACATCCTGGGTAACTTTCATGTCCCGGGGGCGACGTCGCTGTTGCCCGCGAAAGGGGGGTTGCCCCCGAGTCGCGGCGTCGATCTGGAGTATTTCCTGGCGAACGATGGGTTCGCGAAAGAGACTGCCAAACTGCCCGGCGATGGGCCGACCTGGCTCGACGGACTGACGGTCCTCCAGGACTCGCAGGGGGCCGAGCGGATGTTCGCCGGCTCGATGAAAGTGCGCAAGCTGCTGGAGGTGTATCAGCGCGGAATTGTGGAGTGGAATGACCAGGAAAAACTCTGGAAGCTCGTCGCCGACGTGCCCGTGGACGCACCGAGTTTTCCGGCGGGGAACGCGGTGGAAATCGCTGGTGACGGCGGGCCGTGGGTCTATTTCGGTCGACCGCTTCCCCTGACCCGGGTCAAAGCGACACCGGAGGCGTTTCTGGACGTACGAACTCACGAGTCGTTCACCTGCCTCAAAGAGGGGACCACTCTTGAGCAGGGGCAAATCGAGCGCGACGCCCAAGGCAAACCGAAATACGAATGGAAGAAGAACACACCACCCGTCCCCGCACTCGATCAGGCGAAACTGGTCGACCGCAAGGTCTTGGAAAAGGCCGACGGACTGATTCAACTCCGCGATCATAAGTCCGGGGAACAGGTCTTGGTCCATGCCGGCTCCACCTACTGGAACGCCCACCGCAAACGCTGGGTCATGATCGCCGTCCAGTGGGCGGGAACGTCGGTCCTGGGTGAAGTCTGGTACGCAGAATCCGAGTCGCCGCTGGGTCCGTGGGCTTACGCGGTGAAGGTGATCACGCACGACAAATACAGCTTCTACAATCCAAAACAGCAGCCGCTTTTCGACGAAGAGGGAGGAAAGCGAATCTACTTCGAAGGAACGTATGCCAGCACGTTCTCGGGAAACACCGACCCGACGCCACGATACGATTACAACCAGATCATGTATCGGCTCGATCTCGATGACCCGCGCACGGTGTTGCCCGTCGCGATCCATCGCCAACCGAACGTTTCAAGCGGCGATCTGCTGCGTCGGCTGGTCGCTCGGAACGAATCGACGAGTCGCCAGGTTGATTCGGAATTGATTTCGTGGTGGCGAACCGATGTTGAATTCTTCGCGCCCGATCGAGCGGGGCCGGATCTGATTCCCATTTTCACGGCAGGACGACTCGAATCAGGAGACGAAATCGTCGGACAATTCCCCGTCGACGCTCCCCGCACCCAACCCGCGTTTTACGCCCTGCCTGTCGACGTGGCCAATCCGCCAGCGTGTACAGTGCCTTTGTACGCGTTTCGATCGGTGACCGGGGAGGTTACGTATTCCGTTCAGTCCGAATGGGTGCGTGCCGGCGAAACGTGGCGGCGCGATCCGCAGCCTGTCGGACGCGTTTGGCGCAATCCGTGGATCGAATCGCCGCGCTGAATCAGCAGCCCGCGGGCCAGTCGGCACCCAGCGCGTCGCGCTGCAATTGCCGCAGTCGACTCACGCCTTGCGACGCCAGCTCCAACTGCGCGTCGAGTTGCGCGCGGGTGAAGGGACGACCTTCCGCCGTCCCCTGCACTTCGACAAACTCCCCCGCGCCGGTCATGACGATGTTGGAATCGACTTCGGCCCGGCTGTCTTCCGAGTAGTCGAGGTCGAGCAGCAGCCGACCCGCGACCAGCCCCAGACTGACCGCCGCCACGCTGGAGGTGAAGACCGGTCGGGCAGGATCGATCGCGCCGGCGGGCAGTGATCGCACCGCGTCAACGAGCGCGATGAATCCTCCCGTGATCGACAGCGTGCGGGTTCCTCCATCCGCCTGCAACACATCGCAGTCGACGGTGATCATGCGCGGACCGAGCGCCTCGAGGTTGACAATCGACCGCAGACTCCGACCGATAAGTCGTTGAATTTCCGTTGTTCGTCCATCGACTTTGCCCGCGCGTTCCCGCGACTTGCGCGGCGCGGTGCTGCCCGGAAGCATGTTGTATTCTGCGGTCACCCAGCCCCGCGTCTGATCGCGCATCCAGGGGGGGAGGGAATTCTCGACCGAGGCGGTGCAGAGGACGAGTGTTTCGCCGGCGCGAATCAGCACACTTCCGGGAGCAGTGCGGGTGAAACCCCGTTGAATCGAAATCGGCCGCAAGTCGCACGGGGCGCGTCCATCGCGGCGCGGCTCGGTCGCCGTGGGGGTTGCTTCACTGGTCATTGTTATGTTTGGCTTTCGCTTCAGGCCGGGTCGAATTCCAGCAGCCACAGGAGAATTCCCTTGGCCACGTGCATTCGGTTTGCCGCCTGCAGAATGGCGATACTCTGCGGCCCGTCGAGAACTTCGTCGGTCACCTCCAGATCGCGTTTGGCGGGGAGGCAGTGCATGAATTTCGCATGCGCCGGGGCGGCGCTCATCAGTTCGCCGTTGATCTGGTACGGGGCGAACGCCCGCTTCCTCAAATCCTGTTCCGATTCCTGTCCCATACTGGCCCAGACGTCAGTATAAACCACGTCGGCCCGCGCGACGGCAGCCCGCGGGTCGGACGTGAATTTGAAGTTCCCTTTGGGAAACGTCTTTCGCAGCCGCGCCACAAAATCATCCGACAGTTCATACCCCAACGGCGAAGCGATGGTGAAGCCCACCCCCAGCAGCCCGGCGGCGACGGCCAGCGACCGGGCGACGTTGTTGCCGTCCCCCACGTAGGCGATTGACCTGCCTTCCAGCGAACCAAACACCTCGATCATGGTGAACATGTCGGACAGCGCCTGACAGGGGTGCGCCGAGTCGGACAGGCCATTGATCACCGAACAGCCAGCGTATTGCGCAAAGTCTTCGACCAGTTTCTGCGAAAACGTGCGGGTCACGATCCAGTCGGAGTAGCTCCCCAGAACCCGGGCGACGTCGGCGACCGACTCGCGGCCATTCAGGCCCGCCTCGGCACAGGTCAGAAAGACGCTTCCCCCGCCCAGTTGGGCAACCGCCGCCTCAAAACTGACTCGCGTCCGCAGCGACGGTTTCTCGAACACCAGCGTCATCATGCGTCCTTGCAGCAGGGGCGGACGCTCACCCAAGGCCCACCGGGCCTTCGTACTCTTTGACAGGCTCAGGATCTCTCGGCAGTCTTCGGTAGAGAGCCGAAACATCGATTCAATATGCCGCATTCCGCAGTTCCAGTCCGCCTCGAACGACAAAACCGCCACGGATCGAATCCCTGGCGGCGAGGCATCCTACATCGCGAGTGGCGCCATCGGCCAAAATGAAGGGGAGCCGGGAAAACAGTTCTCCGGCCGCGACACCTTCCCGGCGGCGGTGGCAAAATCCAAACCATGGTTCTAACCGGTCGGAAGCCTCCGGGCAAGCACGCGGTGGCTTGACTCAAGAGGCGAACAACTCACAACCGGGTTTTGGGCACAGGGCAACAGTATACATGCGCACCAGTTCGCGGTCAGTTCGACACGGTGCCACATTACCGAACAAGTCAATGCACTGGCCCCTCCGACTCGGGTTCAATGTCTTTTGTTTCAACGGGCCGATTGAAGGCCAAGTTGGGTGCCACGGCCAGCGACCGAAGGGAGTCGGCGGTACGCGCGGCTAAGGACGTTTTGGTTGGATTTTGGTTGAACCTCGCCCCGAAGCGAGCCGTTGTAAAAATTCTGACCGAACTGCGGAATGTGATTATGCGGCTCTGAGTGTGCGTACGACCGACGGAAAGAATTTGACAGGATGAAGAGGATGAAAGGGATGAACAGGATGGAGCTGCTCGCCATTCCTGCTCTCTGGATAGGCGGCTGAAATCGAAAAACTCCCAATCCACACGAACGACAGTCGCCTCAGCAATCCTTTTCATCCCTTTCATCCTGTCTAAAGACTCTGCGGTCAATCCCGATGCGAGCCGCTTCCTCGCGTCACTCTCGTCGGAGCATCGCGCGAATCTGCGATGGCTTGAATTCATCGAACGACACGAAGCGCACTGAGCCATTCACAAACGCGCCGAAAAAACCGCGGGGGTCGATCGAGCCTTTCCAGTCGGGCGACTCTCTGCCGGTTGTGTCGTCCCAGACGAGTTCCTCCGGCCGGGTCCATTCGATAGCAGCCGCGTTTTCGAGGAAGAGCAGTGTCTCGTTCACTCCGTTGGGAACATCTTTCGGAGTCAACGTCAGGGGAGCTTCTTTCCGGCCTTGAGGAAACATCGTCTGCTTGCCGGTGACGACTCGAATGTGGGTCAGTCCGGCAACGGGCGATTCAACATACGCAACGTCTCCCCCGACCCGACGCGGGCCGGCTTCCGCCTGACCGATTGGGACCGGGGCATACGCCTTGGGAATCTTGGCCAGCAACGGTTTGTTGTGCGGACTGTCCCAGGGTTCGTCGAGATGAAACTGATGATACAACTCCCTCTCACCCAGAAACGGCAACAGCGCCACGCGCCACGACAGCAGCGGACGCCCCTCGTTCGAGGTGACCGCAACCTGGGGAATACCCTGATACACCTGCGCATAATTGTGAAACGCCAGCGCGATCTCTTTCATCCGTTTGCTGGTTTCGGTCCGCCGAAAAGCGGTCGAGGCCTGCCGCATCGAATCCGCGACACTGTTCTGCGACGGGGGAGGAGCGGGAAGTCGCGCCACACGTGCCGCCAGCAGTTCCCCCGAGGTTTCCTGTCTCGTTTTGGGGAGATCGCGGGGCCAATTCTGCTCTCGTTCCCTGGGCCGCCCCGTCGCCAGATCCCAGAATTCCAGGGATCCATCGGGGGTTTTGACAGCTAGCGAATGGGTCTCCTCAAAAATTAGCGCATCCTGAATTTTCGACACAGCGATGTCAGTCGTCCGTTCCAGTTCACCGGTTGTCGCATTCCAGTACATCACTCCCTCGGAAGTCCCCACAGTGATTACGGATTGGCTGTCCGCCGAAAATGCGATTTTGACCAATCCCTGCGAAGGGCCGTCACACTTCGCCACCACGTCGCCGGTTTCGATCCGCAGCACGGTGACACTTTGTCGCGACGGAACCAGCCCAAACAACTGTCCCGGCTCGGAAACAGCGATCGATTCGCTATTGGGCGAGAAGGCGATTTCCGCGATCTGTGGATAGGGTGACTTCATTTCCTGTTGAAGACGACCATCCAGCAGGTTGAAGAGCAGGAGTCTGCCCGAGGCATTGTTGAAGTCGGAACCACCCAAGATCGCCAGTGTCTGTCCGTCAGGCGACCAGTTCATTTGCGCGAGAAACAGGAAATCCGTGGGAATTGTCGCCTTTGGCTTCCGGGTCTGGGTGTCATAAATGATCAGCCGAATTTTCTGGAATAGCTGGCCCACGGAGACCGCGACGGAGTTTCCATCAGGTGAGAACCGAACGGCGGTAGAGACTTCAGTCGCCCCGAACAAAACCCGTTCCATCTGCTGGCGCGTTCGTGGATCGAACCAGCTCATGCCACCGACCCCGACGGTGACAACCTGCGAACCATCGGGGGCGACGGCGAACGCCTGCGTCTGCTCACCCGGGATCGACCATTTGAACTGAGAAACGCCCGTTTTCGGATCCCACGAGCGGAGAACGTTGTTGGACTGCAGCGCATAGAATTCCGCGGGGCCACCGAGATTCGAGTCGACCGTTTTGAATTGCGATCCGAAATCCGGTCGCAGTGTCAAACGCTCGGGCGCTGGTGAGGCGTCCCACACGAAGAGTTCTGATGGTCCCCCCAGGAATTCCTGGTCCGCAGCCGTCACGAGTCGGGTGCCGTCGGCCGAAAACCGGGCGGCGAAGATGGTCTTCTTGTGACCCCGCAATGCCAGCAACGGTTCCGCCTCCTTCACATCCCAGATTCTGATTGTCTGGTCACTCCCTGCGGAGACCAGCCGTTCGCCGTCCGGCGAAATCGCCAGCCCATGGATTGGTCCCTGATGTGCGGGAAGCGTCGCGCGTTCCGATCCATCCGCAGTTTGCCAGATCTTGATTTCCCCTCCACCCATATACAGTCCACCGGTCGCGGCGATCTGTTGAGAATCGGGGGTGAACAAAACCCGGTTGACCTGCTGCCCGAATCCCCGCAGATCATGCAAGACCTCCCCCGTTTCGGAATTCCACAACCGCAACCGTCCCATTTGATCTCCCCAGCCCCCGCTGATCGCAAGTTGCCGGCCGTCGGGTGAAAAGGACAGCGCATGAATCTCGTTGATCTCTCCCGGGACGATCCGCAAGCGTCGGCCGGTCTCGGCATTCCAGTAGATCACTTCGCCGAATGTGGGGGCGTTGCCATCTCCGGTCACCAGCACCGATCCATCCGGAGAGAACGCCAGAGCCCGAACGGTCGTCGTGAAGCCGGCCAATTCGTAGCGCGTTTCACCCGATGGCAAATCCCGCACGATCACCTTGCTGGGCTGAAGTGGCTGCCCCTCTGCGGACGCCAAAAGTCGCCCGTCCGGACTGGTCGCGATCGCCGTCACGGGTAGGGCGTGGCCTTCCAGAACCTGGATCGGCGAGTTCCCGGGGAGACTCAAGTCCCAAAGTCGGACCCGGCCGTCACTCGCCCCCGCGGCTAACAGGGATCCCTCGGTCGAGAGGGCGATCGCGCGAACCCCCTCTCCCGCCCCCTCCAGCGCACGAAACGCGCGCCCGGCTCGGTCGCGGGACCACCGTTTGATCACCCGCTCATTCCCCGCCGACACGAGAGTGGGCGAACCGTCCATTCGTTCAAACGCAATCGCCAGCGGCAAGTCGCGATGTCCCATGAGAACTCCCAATGGACGTCCGCTGGCTGCTTCCCAAATGCGGACGGTGTTGTCCGCACTGACCGATGCGATCTGCCTTCCGTCGGCGGAGTATGCCAGATCCATCACTTGCGCCTGATGTCCCAAAAGCTCCCGCAGAAGCACACCGGAACTTCGCGCAAACATCTGGATCTCACCAGACGACTGAGCGGCGACAATCGTTGACCCGTCGGGGCTGAGATACAGAGACGCCAGCGCACCTGTTGTCGCCTGCGACCACTGTTCCTTCCGGTCGGCAAGATTCCAGACGAAGAGTCGCGGATTTATTGCGGGGCCACCGAACGGGGAGAGTGCGGACTGTTCGGCGATCACCAGGGATTCACCGTCCGCGGTGAACGCCAACGCGGTAGGAGACATTCCCGCGGCGAGAGAGATCGAAATCTCCTCTTCCGGTCCCGATCTGTTGGCATCGCGCGACGCGAGAGGATCTTTGGATGATTGTTCCGCACTGTTTTCGACCGGCACCCGCGGCGCGTCAGGCGCACTGGTAACCTTCTCGCCGACATTGATGTGCCAAATTCGAATCCGCGCCGGCACGTCGGGCTTGGGCTCGGAATCGGTCGAAGTCAGCGCCAGCCATTCACCGTCTTCGGAAATCGCCACCGCGCCAACCGCCGACTCTCCCAATTCCGTTGAGAAGACCGGGTCACCCCCCTCGGCATCGAATATGCGAATCTTGCCGCGGGTGACATACCGGTCATTCGCTTTCTCCAGCACGTTCGAAACCAATACGAGTCGATTTCCGCTCCGCGCGCTCAGACACCTACTGACGGGGTCAGGATTCTTCCAGGCGATCTGCGAATTCCCGGCGTGGCCGCCAGGCCAGATTCTCGCGGTGCCACCTTGATCGACACTCAACAGATCCCCGCCGTCGCGTGGAATCAGGCGCACCACGGGGGAGGTGTGGCCGTGTAGCGTCGCTAGCGACTGATCATCCAGTTGTCTCAGGTAGTGCCACTCGAAACCACGCCGATCGCTGGGAATCACTTCCCCCGGTACCAGGCGTTCGAGTTGTTGCCAATAAAGAGGGGCGTCATGGGACTCCCAGGCGGACTGAGCCAAAGACAGAGTGGCGGCGGTGAATCGGGCTTCGGCGACCGACCGCTGGTGGTCGGCGTCATTTCGGGCGATGACCGCCTCGGCACGTTGTTCCTCGGCGATTTCGGCGGCATCTTTCGCGGCAGTCGCCGCATTCTTTGCGGATTCCGCCGCCGCCTCAGCGAGCCCGCGCTGGTGGTCCGCTTCACGACGCTGGTCTTGTTCATTGATGCGGGCGGTACGTTCCGATAGCGCCCGCCGACCTTCTTGCCATGCGAAATAGCTCGATCCGACAATTCCCAGAAGCAGGGACAACGCCACGCCGGCCCACAGGGTGGCGATCAGCGGATTTCGCTGACACCACCGCCAACTCCGTTCGAGTGAACCGACCGGTCGCGCCTCTACCGGCTCACCACGCAGAAATCGTCGCAGGTCATCGGCGAGTTCGGCGGCCGACGCGTAGCGGTTCTCAGGTTCCTTGCGCAAACACTTGAGGCAAACGGTCTCCAGATCGAGCGGAACGCTGGACCGCAGGTGCGACGGATTCACCGGTTCCTGGTGTCGAACCTGATCGAGGGTTTCGAGAATCGTCCCCCCTTTGAAAGGGGGACGACCGGTGAGGCACTCGTAGAAAATCGCTCCCAAAGCGTACACGTCGGCCGCCGGCCCCGCCGCATGTGTGTTTCCCGACGCCTGTTCGGGTGCCATGTACGACGGGGTTCCCATCACGGCGTCGGCCTGGGTCGCGCCACTGTCGTGATCCAACTGGCGGGCCAGACCGAAGTCTGTGATTTTCGGACTGCCGTCAACGGTCAGCAGGATGTTCGCGGGCTTGAGGTCACGGTGAACAACATTTCGGCTGTGCGCGAATTGCATCGCCCGTGCCAGAGTTTCGATCAACTCCGCCGCCTCGCGGGGAGCCAGCGGTTGCGGCTTCAATTTGCGGTCGAGGCTTTGGCCAGACACAAATTCCAGCGCGCAATAGGGGTGACCGTCGGCTTCACCCACTTCGTGAATCTGCACAATGTTGGGGTGCTGCAACCGGGCGATCGCTTCCGCCTCAATCCGGAACCGCGCGAGTTCCACTGGCCCGGCGTGTCGCCCCGCGAGCATCATTTTCAGGGCGACATCCCGTTTGAGCGCGACGTGCCGGGCATGGTAGACGACCCCCATTCCCCCCCGCCCCAGCACGCCGCGAACCTCGAAACCGGGTATCGACACTTCGTCCGCGGGATTCGTGCCAGAACGCGTCGCCTCAATGGTGTCGGCGGGATCGGTTGCGTCCGTCGCCGGGGGAATAAAGGTGGCGGTGTCGACATCGACCTGTGCCATCGGTTGCACCACAGTCGGCCGGGTGTCGTCCTGCTCGGGAGTCGTTGAGGGTGAGGGGGACACAGGGTCGACCGAGGGAACCGATCCGTGCGGAGCGTTTTCATTCATGGGACAGGTCTCTGAACGGAGTCTGACGCACCCTTCCCACTGGCGAATCCAGACACACGCTTGCCGGAGTTTGTGTTGGGGATTCTCGCACCCGCAGGCGATTGGTGATCGCGACCGTAACCAGACACACCAAAAAGCCACGGAAACGGCCGGTAGGGCACGGAAACGAGCGGGGGACAGGGTGGCCCATTATACGGTGACCCGCGAACTTTTTGGGGGAGATTCAGCCGGGTCAGTTCACGCGAAATCGCAAGCAGATCAGTGACTTACAAGAAATTTCACAATTCCATTCCAAGTCGATTGACAATCCCATCAGACCGGCTAAGATGGGACTCACACGAGACGGGAAACGACGACAGTCGGCCCTGCAAAGGGAAGATTGCCGTTTGTTTTTCGTTTTTGTGTTTTTCCACTGTCGCCTGACGGCAGGGAAAGCTCTAGTCGCTGTGCCGACCAAGTTGCAAGACTGGTTTGGGAGGTGGCTGGGGAATGATCTTTGGCAATTTGGTTGGAGAGCCCTGAGAAGTGGGCGTCATGTGATGTGACGCTGACTTCGATGCAATTTCCTGATTTGATTCAGATTGATTGCGAGATGTTTAGCGACAAGCTCTTTCTGTTGTTTGAAAGCGAGATGTTTAGCGACAAGCTCTTTCTGTTGTTTGAAACCCACTGTGGGTGCCGGAAGGCACCGGCGAACGGGGTGGCGTAAGCCCCCTGGTTGCTCGATGTGAATCGCAAAGTGAACAAGCATAAAACAATTGAAGGGTTTGATCCTGGCTCAGAATGAACGTTGGCGGCGTGGATTAGGCATGCAAGTCGAGCGAGAACCCGCAAGGGGGACAGCGGCAAACGGGGTAGTAACGGGTAGGCAACGTACCCTCGGGACGGGGATAGCCACGGGAAACTGTGGGTAATACCCGATAATCTCCTGTTTCTTTATGGAATGGGAGCAAAGGTGAGATTCCACCTGAGGAGCGGCCTGCTTCGTATTAGCTAGTTGGTGAGGTAACGGCTCACCAAGGCTTCGATGCGTAGGGGGTGTGAGAGCATGACCCCCACCACTGGGACTGAGATACTGCCCAGACACCTACGGGTGGCTGCAGTCGAGAATCTTCGGCAATGGGCGAAAGCCTGACCGAGCGACGCCGCGTGTGGGATGAAGGCCCTTGGGTTGTAAACCACTGTCAGAGGGGATGAAGTGCATGTGAGTTATCTCATGTGTTTGACATAGCCTCAGAGGAAGCACGGGCTAAGTTCGTGCCAGCAGCCGCGGTAATACGAACTGTGCAAACGTTATTCGGAATCACTGGGCTTACA
>JAPLOC010000183.1 GCA_026692825.1 Planctomycetota bacterium
CGGACCGCGCTCAGCATGCTGAAGAACGAAACGACGGCAAAGATGGGAATCAAGAACAAACGACTCAGAGCCGCTTGGAGTACCGAATATCTCGAGAAAGTCCTGTTTTCAGAGTGATTTTGGTGCAATCGCCCTGGCGACCAACCAGCGTCCGTTTCCAGGAAGGAGGAGTGTGTTAATCGGGGCGGCTGAGTTCGCAACCGCCGTGGATGGCGGCGGCATCAAAGTGATTCGCTCGACCTTAGACTTCAGATTCCAAAGAAAAGTCTGGCCGGTGGGCCCCCCCGCGATCAGCCATCGACTGTTCGGACTGAATTCAAATGGCGCATCCTCGAAAATAGCTGACTCCAGCCCTAACACTTTCGTAGGGATCGATACTGCAGGCATTAACATGCGCTGTGACGAAATGGGGTCAGAGGCCTCCAAATCGTACAATTGCAAACCCGCTTCGGAATCGATGAAAGCCAGCCACCGTTCGTCGCGGCTGATTTTGGGTTCAAAGTTTCCATAAGGCAATCGATGAGAATGAATCACCACCGGGTCTTGTTCTGAAATTTGGGTGTTCCAAATCAAAAACGTCGCTTTGTTGTGTCTGGAATGGTTGAGTGTGATCCACTTTCCAGCGGCACTAAACGCCGGCGCCTCCCATCCTTGTGTACTCGGAGGCACAGTCAGAACGATTTGGAGAGGATCCGCGGGATCCAGACGCAGGCACGAACAGACAACCTGAACTGTCAAATCGTTTCCGCGCCACTCCGCATGTTGCCAGACCACCGCAACTTGCCGTCCATCAGCGCTGAATTCAATTCTGCCACAATAGCCATCGAATTGCGGAGTCGCGACATTCCATCGTGCCACGCCAACAGTTGGCTCTGAACTGGTTAAGGAAAACAGCGTCGCGTCCCCCAGCGTGTTGACTGTGAACAGCCAGTTGTTGTCTTTTGAGAACGCGATTTCTGAAATCTTTTCGTCAGATTCTCCGAACTTTGATCCCGCGGCGGGTGGAGCGGCTTTCAGCAGATCCCACAAGCGGCCCGGCCCCTCTCCATTGGCCGCCGCGAGCCATCGACCATTTGGGCTGGCTGTGACTTTCGTAGCAATCCAATCACCATCTGTAATTGGCCGACCCCTGCGGGTCGACAGCTCATCACGCAGCGCCTGGAGCGCAGCGACCATTGCCGGCTGTCCGAACCGGGTGGTTGTACTGACTGCCTCTATGGCCAGCCCCAAAGCCGATCTGTCGTGAACTGACCGCAATTGCTGAGACCGCACGGCGAGCGCCGTCGCCCGCGCGCGCAGCGCTTCGCTCTCCGCCCTTTCCTGATGGCGTTTTGCACGATACGACACGTCCTGCGACAGGTTGGACTGCAACTTGGCCGCCCGGCTTTCGGATTCGATCCGCTGATTCAATTTCACAAGTTCGTCATTCCGTTGTCGCTCCAGTGCCGCTTCCTGGGTCTGTTTCAGCACTTCACGCTGCGCGACGATCGCTTCCCGGTTTTGAAACCACAACAGTGCCCCCACCGCCACCAAAGCGGTCAACAGCAGGGACGCGACCAGCGCGAACGTCATCCGGCGGCGCTTGTTGTCGGCCTGCGCACGTGCCAGCGCTTCCGTCGCGAGCTGATCGGACAGCACCCGGCGTTTCGCCTCCTCCTCCACGCGGGCCTGGGCTTCGACTCGGGCCAGTTCCGCGACCCGCAACTTGTCCTGCACTCCCTCCTGATACGCACGCAACGCGTTCGCCAGTCCCTGCGCGTCACGCGGTCGGTCCGCAGGCTCGGCGGACAGGCATTGCCGCGTCAACGAAACCAGCGCCGCGTCCGCACTGCAATTGTCCAGCCGCTCGAACGCGTCCCCCAGGTCGGCTCGCGTCGCCTTGCGCCAGATGTGTCCCCCGTCCGTCCCCACGTACGGCGGCTTTCCCGTCAAAATCTCACACAGGATCGCCCCCAGTCCAAAAACGTCGGCTCGCTCATCGAGGCGGTCGACCTCGCCCAGCGCCTGTTCCGGAGGCATATACGCGGGCGTTCCCAGCACACTCCCCGCTTGTGTCTGGGATCCCGTACCGCTTCCCCCGTCGACGCTGGAACCTCCCGACCGAACCGTGCGGATCACACTGATGACCTCGGGCACATCGCGGGGGGGCGATTCGGAATCGGTCGTGGTGGTTTCCGACATCACCTTGGCCAGCCCCCAATCCATCACCTGCACTTCGCCAAACGCCCCCACCATGATATTCGCCGGCTTCAGATCGCGATGGATCACCTTGCGCGAATGGGCGTACGCCAGCGTCTGACAGACCTGCTCAAAAATCCCCAAAAACCGCGGCCGGTCTTCCAGGGGATCACTGCGACCCGCCAGCAGTTTCGCCAGCGTTTTCCCCTTCACCAGCTTCATGGTGAAATAGGGGCGTTTGTCGGCGAATTCCCCCACCTGATAGACCGGAGCCACCCCCGGATGCTGCAACTGGCCGTGAATCTGCGCCTCTTCGACAAACCGTTGCAGCAGCTCGGTCTTTCCCTGATGGTTTTCGAGCAGAACTTTCACCGCGACGTCGCGGTGCAGACTGGTATCGTGCCCGTACAGCACCGCTCCCATCCCCCCCCGCGCGATCTCGCTGGAGATCTCCAGTGTCGCGGTCGACGCGGGGTGCAGCCCCCGTTTTGAACCCAAAGCCGAGACCACCGGGGCGTCGGCGGGCAGGGGGTTACCCGAGTCGAAATCGATCGAAGAGAGATTTCCCGTCAGATCCGGGTCGGGACTCTTCGCGTCAGGGCCGGCACCTGAATCGACCGGTGGTCCCCCGGAAAGGTCAGCCGTCTCGCGCGGGTCGAATTCGCCGGGCCGGCCGGTCTCCACCCCATCGGGTAAGCCCCGCCGGTCCGCCACGTCGGCGAGATTCAAAAACGTCGTCTCGGGAGATTTCAGCAGTTGGCCGCACTGTCCGCAGGTGCCGACGTGCGCGAGGATTTCGGCGGTGCGGTCAGCCGCCAGAAGACCGGATTGCGCCTGTTGAATTTCCGACGCGCTGGGACAGGGCATGAGCTTTACCACGGGGGGTGACGGCAATCATCGCGATCTGGCGGAGCAACGGATCGGTGTTCGCAAAAACATCCTCCCGCAGCCCGCAGTCGTCGACCGTGAATTGTCGCGGAAACATCGCGCGACCGTCAAGCGGCGGAAATACGGCCGCTCAAACGATCTCCACGGGTCAGTGTGGGAATGGACCGATTCGTTTTCCGCCGATACGGTCACCGAGGGTGCAGACCTCGCGGCCTTGCTGGCGACGTGAACCGCATGTACTGCGGGGACCAGTGCCTGGGACGGCCTCCATGGACTGCGGGATCTCGATCCCGTCTTTCGTTCTTCCTCACAAAATGCAAACCTCCCCCTCCCCCCGCGAAGGACGTCGCCAAGCACGCCCAACTCCGTTGCGGGGAGAGGGGGGCGGTTGCGCCGGTGGGGAAGACAAACATCCTTTTCATCCTCTTCATCCTGTCCTACTTTTTTCGTCCGTCGAATCAACACACCCGCGGTGATTCGCGCTGTTTTCGCCCGGCGGACCTCCCGCTATGATGCGAAAGCGTCGATTTTCACCCGTTCCGACAGTTCTCTTTCGCGGTCCATTGCCTTCCACCATGCGGCCAGCGACCTCCGCCACGTCGTCCATACCCCCCTGCCTACCGACGTTTCGGTCGGCATCGAAATGGGTTGTCGCATCGGTTTGTTTCGTGCTGCTGGTTGTCATCGCCGGATGTGAACCTCAAACTCCCGTCTCAGACAAGGATCCTTCCAAGGTCAGTAACGAACCGACCAAAAGCCAGAAGCTGTCGGACACCGAACTCAAACGGCAGATTGACGCGTTTTGCGGTGCCTGTCACGGGGTGCCGCTCCCCGAGTCGTTCCCCAAGTCGGCGTGGCACGAAGAGGTGAACAAGGGGTTCAATTTCTACCTGGAATCGGGCCGGTCGGACCTGGTTTCTCCGCCGATGGTTGAGGTGGTCGAATGGTACGTCGCCCGGGCACCGCGCGAGCTGGTGATCGCTCGTCAGGACGATCTGGAGACTTCCCCCAAAGTCCCGTTCCGATTCGAGCCAGCGTTGACCGCCGTCGAGTTGACCAAGGCGAATACTGCGGTGGCGTCGTTGGCATGGCGGCCACTGACGATTGGTGGCAAACCTGAGTTGCTGTTTTGCGACATGCGATTTGGCGGGGTGAAGGCGTTTCAGCCGACCGATCCGAAATCGTCGTTGCGGGTCATCTCGTTCCTGGAAAATCCGTGCCACGCCGAGACGTGTGATTTGGATGGCGACGGGATTCTCGATCTGCTGGTGGCCGACCTGGGGAGTTTTCTTCCGCAGGATCATGCCAAAGGGGCGGTGGTGTGGCTGCGGGGGAAAGCCGACGGTGCCTATGAACAGATTGTGTTGCAGGACCAGGTGGGGCGCGTGGCCGATATCGAACCTGCGGACTTCGACAACGATGGAGACCTCGATCTGGTGGTCGCCGAGTTTGGCTGGCGCAAGACCGGGCGGATCCTGCTTTTGGAAAACCTGGGGGCAAAAGAGGGGCGGTTGGAGTTTTCCCGGCATGTCATCGACGGCCGACACGGGAGCATTCACGTTCCCGCAGTGGACTTGGACGGGGATGGTCAACTCGATTTCATCGCGGTGGTCAGTCAGGAACACGAGACGATCGACGCGTTTCTCAATCAGGGAGGGCTGAAGTTCGCTCGGCAGACGATTTTCCGAGGCCCGGACCCCACTTATGGTTCGACCGGGATCCAGGTGATTGACTTTGATGCGGACGGCGATCTCGATTGTCTCGCGACCAATGGGGACATGTTCGACACGTTTTACCTGAAGCCGTACCACGGCGTGCGATGGTTCGAGAATCGTGGTGAGTTTCCGTGGACCGAGCATTTTCTGGCGGAGATGCCGGGGGTGCATCGGGCGTTGGCGGGGGATCTCGATGGAGACGGGGATCTGGATATCGCGGCCTGTTCGCTGTTTCCCGATTCGATCGCGGGGAATCAGATTCGCCCCGATTTTGACGCCGTCCTGTGGTTGGAACAGACCGAACCGGGTCAGTTTCGTCGGCATAGTTTGCGAAAAGGACATGGGCGATTTCCCTCGCTGGAGCTGGCCGACTTCGACGCGGACGGTGATCTCGATATCGCAGTCGGCGCGATTCGAGAGGACGAGCAGACCCCGACAGTGGGGGTGTTCTGGAATGACCGGATTCCGTGATGGCGCGACAGGAACAGGATCGGGAAGACCTGATCGCCGAGGCGACCGCGCTGCGGACGCGGGTCGAGTTTCAACTTCCCCATCCGTCGGAACCGGTGGTCGTCGGGCAGCGGTCGAATGGCTGTTTGTCGGTCTATTTTGGGGCCGACCCGGTGTATCACTTCGATGAGAACGGGGGCTTGCGGCGGGCGTTTGCCGCGGGAGTTTTGTACCGGAGCGAACAAGAAACCCTGAGTCGGCTCATCCGTCACCGACCCGACCAACAGACCAGTGAACTGTTGCGGTCGGACCTGACCGTGATCGAGTGCGAGGAGTTCTTGCATATTGCGCACGAACGACTGGACGAACTTTGCGGTGCGATCGACGCGGGTAAGGCGGTTGTGCTGCGGCAAGTCAGTCCGGAAGAGGATCCCGTTGGCACGTTGCGTCGCGGGCTGGAAACAGCGCGGGGCGGCCGACTTTCCCCCAGGATCGGCTTGCGGTAGGATCTGCGCCGGGATCGTCGTTCTCGATTCCAATGGACGGTTGCGCCGGCGATCCAGGGCGGTCGAGTGAGGTGCAGTCCAGGGCCCGTTAACGATCGCAGAAAGTCGTTCGATGGAAGTTTTTCAGCCGCTCGGATTGTCTCCCGAGTTGTGTCGTCAGCGACAGCGCCGGCTGTCGCGTGTCATGCAGCAGTACCGACTCGAAGCGGCGATCCTTGTGGATCCCCGGCATGTGTACTATTTCACCGGGTATTGGTGCCGGCCGGTCTTCGCCACCGCATTCCTCCTGACGCACGAGCAGGAAGCGACCCTGGTGGTGCCGGCACCGGTCGAACATTCGGTGGCGGCGGACCTGGTACGAGTGTATGAATCCAATAAAATGGGGACTCTGGTCGACCTTCCCGTGGCGGCGACGATCGGGGCGATGGGTGACAGATTAAGGCGATTCCAACGCGTGGGGGCCGATACGGGGCTCCCGCCCGTCCCGGCGCTGAGTGAGCTGGTCGATTTGGGAATACCTTTGCTGGAAATGCGACGGTCCAAAGATCCCGACGAAATCTCGCTACTCCGCCGGGCGATCGGCGCGGCGGAAGCGGCCTATGCGTACGCGGTTCAGACCCTCGCCGTGGGCGTGATGGAACTCGATCTCTACGCGGGGCTGATGGCGGCGGCGATTCGTGGTGCGGGGGAACCGATCGGCGATTTTGGCAATGACTTTCAGATCGGCGGGATGGGAGGCCCCCCCAGAGACCATGCGGCGGAAGCGGGGGAAGTCGCGATTCTCGATTTGAGCGTGACGGTCCGGGGGTATCGCGCGGATTTGTGCCGAAGTTTTGTTGTGGGGGGAATCGCGACGACCGCCCAACGGGACGCTCATTCGCAGGTCGTTGAGACCCTGGACGACATTGCCAATCGACTGGGGCCGGGAGTTTCGTGTCGTGAATTGGATGAACGCGCGCGGACGCTCTTAAAGAACGAAAACGGCTGGGTATTTCCCCATCATTTGGGGCATGGGATCGGTCTGTCTGCGCATGAGGGGCCAAGGCTCAATCCGCACTGGGACGACCGTCTGCAAGTCGGCGACGTGATCACATTGGAGCCGGGGCTGTACGGACCCGAACTGAGAGCGGGGGTGCGGGTGGAAGACGATTACCTGATCACCCGGGACGGGGCGCGGAAATTGAGTTCTTTTCCTCGGGATTTGACGCCCGATGAGATTTCGACGCACGCGGTGGCACGGGCGTTTTGAATTAGAACTTGT
The DNA here is from genome assembly GCA_026692825.1 of Planctomycetota bacterium. GTDB lineage: Bacteria > Planctomycetota > Planctomycetia > Planctomycetales > Planctomycetaceae > UBA10511. Next base: position 6,999 of record JAPLOC010000183.1, read on the forward strand.
CTGATGTCAAAGGCCACTGGTGTTGGCGACGGCCCCATCCGCCTTGAGCGGATGGGGAGAAAGATCGATGGCTAGCGCCAAACCACATTGCGCGGTCCAGACCCCATCCACCTCGAGTGGATGGTGAATCAGATCTTCGCTCTGTCTGCAACACACGACGTCGGTAACCAAGTCAACGATTGCCAGCGGCGATGTCATGCTTTTTGCGAGGCATGAAAGAGTTTTGCGTTCCCTGCGACAATTGGCGACCAATTTCTTTGCGATCCGGACTGGTTTCACTTGACGCCGATCCTGTTTGACAGAGCGAGGATCTCATTCACCAATCCACACGAGGTGGATGGGGTCTTGCTC
>JAPLOC010000184.1:0-3176 GCA_026692825.1 Planctomycetota bacterium
CGAACCGTGGGAATACTGTGTGCAGTATCGGGAGACCGCCTTCCAGTTCGTCAGCCGTCTGATGGAACACGAGGGCATCTATTTCTATTTCATCCACGAGGAACACAAGCACACTCTGGTGCTGTGCGACGGGATCGATTCGCATGGTCCGGTCGAGGGGCAGGCCACGATTTTCTTCCTGCCCCCCAGTGAAAATGTGGTCCGTGACGAATCCGTCTTCGAATGGGCGACCTGGCGTGAATTTCAGCCAGCGAAAGCGGTCTTGAGGGATTACTACTTTGAGACGCCCGCGACGGATCTTACTGTCACCCTCAAATCCAAGCTCTCTCCCTCCCAGGGATCGCAGGAGATATTTGATTATCCGGGATCTTTTCGCAAGAGCGGACATGGAGAACACTTTTCAAAAATTCGAGTCGAGACCTGGGAATCGCAGGCGGAACAGGTTTCACTTCGTTCGGATGCGCGCGGCCTGGCAGCCGGTTGGTTGTTCACACTGGCGGACCATCATCGTGACGATCAGAACCGTGAATATCTGATCGTCGCGTCGCGATACGAGATCGAGACGCACATCACGCGCTCGCGTGGCGCGGCCACCATCGATCTCGATTATGTCAGCCAGCACCGCGTCATTCCCAGCGCGACCCCTTTCCGTCCGGAACGATTGACCGTGAAGCCCACAGTTCACGGTCCACAGACGGCCGTGATTGTCGGGCCGCAGGGTGACGAGATTTACAGCGACAAATACGGCCGCGTGAAAGTCCAGTTCCATTGGGATCGGGTGGGAAAACTCGACCAGGACAGTTCCTGCTGGATTCGAGTCTCGCAAACCTGGGCGGGCAAGAAGTGGGGGGCGGTCTTTCTGCCCCGGATTGGGCAGGAAGTGCTGGTCGATTTTCTCGAGGGGGATCCGGACCAGCCGATCATCACAGGGGCGGTGTACAACGCCGACCAGATGCCCCCGTATGCCCTCCCCGACAACCAAACCAAATCGGGACTGAAAACCCATTCCACCAAAGAGGGGACCGACGAGACCTATAATGAACTGCGGTTCGAGGACAAGAAGGGGGCGGAGGAGATTTACTTCCACGCCGAACGCGACTTCCTGAGAATCGTCGAGAACAACGATGTTCTCAAGGTCGGCCTGGAAGTGAAAGACGCCGGCGACCAGACGATCGTGATCCATAACAATCAGTCCATCACGATTGGCAACAAAGATTCCAAAGACGGGAGCCAGAAATCCGTCATCTGGAAGGATCAGTCCATTACGATTGGCAAAGATCAGACGATCAAGATCGGGTTTGGGGGGGATGGCAGTTCCAAACGGTCGAAATCGCCAAAAACCGCACCGTGACCATTAAAGGCGGAAACGAAGAGCTGACGGTTTCCCAAGGGAATCAGAAAATCGCCATCAAAGCGGGCGCGAGTTCGCTGGAAGCGGCCAAAGAGATTCTGCTCAAGGTTGGCGGCAACAGTATCAAGATCGACACCCAGGGGATCACGCTCGAAGGGATTAAGATCGTGATGAAATCCAACACGACTTTCGACGTCGCGGGGGGAGCGAAACTCACCGCCAAGGCGCCGCTGGTGGACGTCTTGGCCGACGGAATGCTCACCCTGAAGGGGGGAATCGTCAAAATCAACTGATTCCCAACCTGTCAGGGAATCATCGTCGTAAACTGGCCGGGCATATTGATCTTGATGACTCCCGCCCAGTTGCACATGCACATGCTCGAATCGTTGAGCGCTGGCATGTTTCCCACCAGCACCGTCGGGCATCCGGGAACCCAGGGGGCAGGCGTCACCGGGATGCACGGCATCGGCGTGAGTACCCCCAGCGCCGCCGCCGTCGCGGCCGCCACCATGGGGTTGGCAATCGAGTTGCACACCCCGAACGGCATGATATTCGTCATCGGAATGTGATCCATGATGTTCGCCGCCGGCTGGTTGAACACCATCTCGCGATTCAACGGCAACACCACCAGGGGACTCGGGGCCGCGCCGAAACTGCACTGCAACAACGCGGTGTTAACGACTTGCATTCCCATCGAGATCAGCACTCCAGAGTGTGAACGAACCGTGTGTCGACCACAGGTTGAGACATTATCCTGATCGCCGCCACACGGGGTGTCAATTGTGAAAACCTGTTCACGTTGGCGATTCAATCCTCCCGCTCGGCCACCCCGTCGTCGTCACTCTTGCAGCAATCCCTGGCCCGCCAGACTGTTCAACCCATGTTCCAGAATTCCGCCCAGCAGCGCCGAGGTTTGTTCGTCCGGCGGCAACGGACCCGCAGTATTCGAAATCGTCATTTCTCCCGTCCGCAGCGCATCGCCCAGAAATTCAACCAGTTCTGTGCGATTGTGACAGCCATCCAGCCGCCGGATCAATTCGCGGTCGAGTGGTTCCAGCTTGACCTGCTCATGGCGCAGGTTGGTGACAACCTGTCCTGCGGCCGACTGGCGGCGCGCCAGCGAACTGGCGATCGGCCGCTCTGAAATCTCCGAAACGAATCGTGGGGGATTGATCGAAAGCTCCAGCAATCCCTGCACATGGAGCTGCAGAACCAGATCTCGGACTTCGCCTTCAACCGTCACCGCCAACGGCCGCATCGCATTGCAGTCCGTCATCGCCTCAATTGCCCGTTGGACCAAATCGCCACACCAGAGTCCTGGCAACCCGGCCTGCTCCAGGCACCAGAGGGTCGCCTTGTGAATGGGATTGGAAACCCCAACGGATTGGCCGCCGCGGGTGAATTCCCAGGGAATATCATCGGAAATCGTTCCTGCGGAGTTCCGTCTCTTCAGAAGCGATGTCACGCGAAAATGCCGCATCTGGTCAAACGTGCGGTTTCGCAGGAAATCTAGATATTGTTCAAAATGGACGATGTTGGCTCCGAGTTTCTGCAGGACTTCATTCACCTTGGGGTCGATGTTGACCGCCACCATCTCACGCAGGTACGGTTCGGCCAGGTACCGCAACTGATGCCGGGACGCCTGCTCGACGAACTCGTGAAAAAACATCGGTTCGTTGACATCCTCCAGATGCTCGTGAAAGAGATACGAATCGTTACATTGGCGGAGGATGTCGAGTTCCCGGGTCAACAACGCCTGGTATGCCGGATCTCCCCCCGTACACGATGCCGCCAAGAAATCGAGGAGCGCCCGCGCCTGCTCAAG
>JAPLOC010000184.1:3246-13228 GCA_026692825.1 Planctomycetota bacterium
AGCGTTTCGCATGAAAGCCCATCATGCGGCGGACCATTCCCCGCATGAACCAGCCTGGGTACGTGTTGTAGCTGATGTACGCGACACCTCCAGGACTCAAATTGCGCGAGCAGACTGCGAGAATGTGTTCGCGAACGGTTTGCGGAACCCACGAGAAAACACCGTGGCAGATGATGTAGTCGAACAGTCCGTCATCAGGCCCGATCTCCGTGACGCTCCCGTGTCGCAGTTCGATGTTCGCCAGACCCAGCGCTGCCACCGTTTGAGTCGCCTCGCTGATCTGTCGCTGCGACAGATCGATCCCCACAAATCGCGCTGTGGGAACCGAGACCGCCATGGGGATCAGATTCGCGCCACAGGCACACCCAATTTCCAGCACCCGGCAGCCATCGACCAACGGTGATTCCAAACCGAACATTCGGGCGACCGTGGCCAGATGATCGGGATGAGACTCACGGTACGGATTGCCGGGATACAGAACCACATCGTAACTGGTCGGAGTGGCCGTGGAAGTAGTCATTGTCTTGGATTGTGTCGTTTCCGCAGCAGGTCGGCGGGAGTTTGGCGGAGGCGACTGAGTTCCGTCCAGGGATGAGCGCTCAATTCTCCGGTTTCGATGCGGATTTCGCAATGACCAAAGAATGGACGCTGTGATTCAGACAGAAGCGGTTGCTTCGCCCGTCCGTGAATAATCCACGTTAGAATCATCTGTTGTGTCACATTTCAAAGTGTCCGATCACGTCCTTCCGTCGTGGCTGATGGGTTTCACGCGGCCGGCTTTTGTCCAATCGCTTCAATCGTTCTCTTTTCGCCGATTCTGAGTATTCAGGTGGTCGCGATAGATTCGGTCGACCCATTTGACCACCGGCGTTCCCAGGTACGTCCCCGGATCCTTTCGAGCCGGGCCAGCCAGCGCCTGCCAGACGGCGCTCGCCATCAAACTGTCGGCTTGATCCTGTGTCGACGGTTTCAGCCGCGGCAGTTTTGACTTCGCCTTCGTTTTTGAAAACCAGAAACGAATGGTGCCGTCGGCCGTCCGCTCCAGCAGGCGTTTTACCGCATCGTGTTCGAGCAGCAGTTGGTAATACCCGTCGAAATCGTCGCACACACCCAGGAGTGTTTTGCGTTTCAGGCCGCTCCCGGTGGTTCCCGAGCCAAGCGGTTCCGGCGGATACGACATGCCCGCGGTCAGGTATTTTCCTGTCTCCCAATAGTCATTCGACAATCCATCGAGCGCCTTCAGCATCGATTCGACGCTGGGTTGCGGCTGGCGCGTGGGATCGACCGTCAGCGGCTTGTGTTTGCGGTCTTTGAATCGTTGGCGAAAGACCCATTCGCGCGATCGGGGAAACGTCGCCAGCACCAACGTGTCTTTTGTCGTGACACCGGCCCCAATCGGGACTTTGCATTCCAGTCGGGTCCATCGATGTTGGGCCCCCCGGGCCGCCGCTCCGGACTCCCCAGCCAACAGGTAGCGAACGCTTCGTGGAGGATCGCCGAAATGAGCGCGAATATTCTTCAGATAGACCAGTTCGCCATGGGCGTCGGGGCCGACCCGCGTGAGCCAAACCTTGCGGAAGTTGCTCGAGGCCGCGATTTCAATCGCCGCGTGGGGATCGCATGCGCTCGGGGCTTCAAACCAGGGGCCGACACCCATTCCATGTTCCTTTGCCTGAGGTTCGCGTGACTCACGTCCAAAAACTCGATCGCCACATCCATCGAAAAACCCGTGTTTCCCGGCGGTCCGCGACACCCGGTTTCTAACTGAGAATGGTCCAGGATTCAAATCCCCTATCGGCAAGTCGTTTTTTTGAAATCGGCAACTCGGTGCAATCACGCGATCGGTTCGCAGAAATCGACAGCCACATTCGGGGGGAAACCGCAGGGAGAGGCGTTGACGCAGTTCGCGTCGACCGGCACGGCCCGAACGCTGTGCCGCCCAGCGACTGGTTTCTTGAAAGGAACCGACCATGTCCAATTCTCCAATCATTCCTTTGCAACTCAACGACACGTGCCGTGAAGAGTGGCTTCAGGCGCTGCTGCCGCTGCGACCGGTGGCCGGCACTCTCGACAGCCTGCTCGACCCCGCCGCTGAACTTGCCCGCAAGTATCTCACTCCCGACCTGTTGCACGCCCTTACCGATGTGACCCGCCCCGACGGGCAGGCTGTTTGTGTGATCGACAATCTGCCGATCGACCCTGCGATTCCTGCCCCTCCCGCCAACGGTCGCCGGCCGGCTGCCAAGGCCACCTGGGTCAGCGAGTTGGCCCTGTTGGGTGCGACCCGCGCGATCGGGTTGGAGCTGCTGACCTTTCTTCAGGAAAAGCAGGGGGCTTGGCCGCAGGAGGTCGCACCGGTCGTGGGACTGGAGAAAACCAACTCCAGCGCCAGCCGATACGAGTTTGGTGCCCACGCCGACAACGCGATCTTGCCCCCCTGGGTGCGCGTCTGGATTTCGCTGATTGGCCTGGTCAATGAACAGCAGACCGAAACCTGCTTCGCTCCGCTCGATGAGATTCTCGCGGCCCTTGAACCGCGCATCGTCGATCGGCTGTGGGAACCAATCTTTCGCGTAACCTTCCCCGAGTCGTTCGCGATGGGTCGGCTATATTTCAAGACCCAGCCGATCTTGTTTCGAGGCCCGCACGGCGAACCCGAAATCAAATTCGCCTCTTACAACGTGGTTGGTGTGAACCCGGAAGGAGCGGCCGCCGTCGCGGCGCTCCGCGAAGTCTTGCCGCGCCTGTTGAGGCCTGCGGTTTTGAAGCCCGGCACGCTCTGCCTGTTTTCAAACAGCCGCTGCCTGCATGCCCGCGGTCGAATTGACGGAGCCCGCTGGGCTCAACGGATCTACGTCGGATCGCCGCAGACTCTGGTCAACCTGCAGACTGCGACCGGCGTCGGCTGCCGGAACCGTGTCTTCGACGCCCGCTTGCTCGTCCCGCAATAGTCCCCACCAGACGGGTCTCTGACCCGTCCTACGGCAAGTCGCCCGCCCCAAGGCCGTTTTTCGGTCGCAGCCCGAGAATGTCCCCGACATTCCCGGGCTGTTCTTTTTTCAATGGGCCGCTTGGAAACCAAGTTGGGTGCCACGACCAGCAAACGTAGCGGGTTGGCCGTGAAGTCGAACTGCGGAATAGGGTTGTGCGCTTATGAGAGTGTGTTCGACTGACGGAAAGAATTTGACAGGATGAAGAGGATGAAAGGGATGAACAGGATGGAGTTGCGAGCCATTCCTGCTCTCTGGAATAGTCGCTGAAATCGAAAAACTCCCAATCCACACGACGGACTGTCGCCACCGCAATCCTGTCCATCCTCTTCATCCCTTTCATCCTGTCTAAAACTTTAACGGCCCGAGAGCGCAGTGAGTCGACAGTGCGCGTATCAACTGGCATTCCTGTTGAAGTTTGGGCGGTCCAGTTGCTTTTTTTTGCGCACCCGCGAGAAGTTGTGACCCCAAAAGCGGCGGCGATTCACTGGCAATCTCAGCGCGCACGGCCGAATTCCGTTGGTCGCTGGCTGTGGCACACAGTTTGAAAAGCAGCGTCGTCATTTTTGCAATTCCATCCGGGGGGAAACGGCAGGGAGGGGGGCACAGGCAGTTCGCCTCTGCCGGGTCTGGCGGCCGGTTCCGCCATCAGGAGTCCCTGCCCATGGTTACCAATTTTCACACTCAACCGATGAATCCGTCGTATCTTTCCGACCCTTTGAACTGGCCAGAACCCGGCCTTGTTCCCCAGACCGTGCGACCAGCCGACGAACCTGACCGGGAATTGGTGCGGTCGTGCGCCGCACAGGTCAACCTGTTCGATCGCAGTTTTCTCAAACAGACGCTGGCCCACGTGGGTGGCCCTGCCGATCCATCTTGGTCGCGGTGCCCGCCCGTTTTGTCGAGCGAACGCTGGCAGCGATGAGAGCCGTCGCGAACTCAGCGGGGGCGACACGCATCGGCACCGTGGTTCCGCGTGGCGTCGTGGCGGTCACGGTGCCGGGGCTGTTGGGAAGTAAACGGCCCCTGGATGAGCCGCACGAGGGGATGCTCTCGCAGATCTGTTGAACTCGACGGAAGTCAGTTGACATAATCCCACGCATCGTCGACGATCAAGTGCTGACGCAAACCGCCGTTTTTCGCATTCCCCCGTCAGCCAAAGTGGTCCCCAGCATGTCTGATTCCGACATCGCCGTCTATTGCCGACTTTTGCAGCTCAAGACGCTCAAGAATGATCAGATCGCGTATGCCGTCCAAAAACTGAAACAACTAATGGACGCGCTGGTTGAAAAGAATCCGGGAATGGAGCATCGCAGCAGCGTCTACGGGCGGTTTGCGATTCTGAAACCGTACCCTGAGCAGGCGCTGGGGTTCGCCGACGAATTGCTGCGGCAGGCGACGGCAGCGCAGGTCGCTCTCGGAATCGGCATTGCGCAGGGGCGAATCGAGCCGACCTATGATTTGTTCGGCGGAAATGTCGCGGGGAGTCCCATCAACTACGCCGCCCGGCTGGCGTTTTTGCGCGATACCGAGTGCTGGATTGCCGCCGAGCCGGAATTTGTGCGAGCGATCCGTCAATCAAGTTCGAAATCGAAAAAGCAGTTCGGGAAGGAAGAATCCGAACCCGGAAAGCGAATTGTACTCCAGTTTCATTTCCTCGAGGCAAAGGGGGGCAGATTGCCAAAATCGCCGCCAGGAATCTCATGCACCAATGAGACCGCGCACGTCGTGGCGGTCGATATCGTCAAGTATTCGCAGAAACCGCTGCGGGAAATGATGCAGGCGGCAGCCCACCTGCTGCAATTCAACGTACGTGGTCCAATCGAGGCAACGGGTGGCGTGTACCATGAATTTGCCCCTGGAGGCGATGGAGGAATTTTCGTCTTTCGCCCTGGCCATGCGAACGGCGGCGCGAAAGCTGCGTGGCGGTTTTTGCGGGATCTCCGCGAATACTGCGACAATTCGGTGGAAGTTCGTTTCGGCGTCACGACGGGTCCAGTTGTCATTTTGGATGGTGGGTATCCCGTGGGCCACGGCGTTTTGGAGGCGGATGAACTCTCCAGCCTGCCGCCAACCGGACAGGTCTGTAGTTCCAAGGAATTCTGGAGCAGGAAACTCGACGAGTTCGACCGCAAGGGGTGGACTGCGACTTCGGTAAAAACACGGGCTGACGCGTACCTTCTTTCGGATTCCGAAGACAACAGCTCGCCAGATCCGTCGGATCAACAGGTTGATCCCGCCGTTCGCTACGAGAATTGCCGACAGCGACTGCGAGAAAAGATCGCGGACATTTTGGCTGGGAATGCGACGGCCTTTCAACTGCTTGGCGAATTTGCGCCGTTGGAAATTGTCAATTCAACCGCTCAAAAGCGCGGCCTGGCGATCGCCGACAAACTGCTGACGACGCCGATCGACAGTGTGTGCCCGCGGTTGCGCGAGCTGTACGTCGCGGCCCGGGTTGCAGGCCCGGCGGCAGCCGACGCGATTCGAGAGGTCTATCAGGCGATAGTTCCCCAGATCGTCGATCGAGAATTGATCGCCATGCTGCGAAAACATCGCGATATTGACGCCCGGAAAATCTTGTTGATCCCCTCGTCGACCAGCACGGCTCTCGAATTGATTATGGCGGGAGTTGATGGTCGCCCTGCGGAGTTCGCCACCAAGCCAAATGATGCGGGGTGGCGAGACGGCCAATGGCTGGTTCCCGCCGCGCCCATCAGCGGTCGGGATCTCTCCGGGGCCGAACGCCTGAAGAGTCTCAACCAAGTTTTGGCCTTCATGCTGCAGCGGGAAGTACTCGGTCAGCTTAACGACGCTCATCTCTGGATCGACAAAGAACTCAAACACCGTGGCGATTTGCACATCTACATGGTTGTTTCCGACCCGCATGCGACTCCGGGCATCACCGCGGCGACGCTTTCCGAGGATCTGGTGAGCGATATCCGTTCCAGGTTCCAGAACCTGACTCTGGCCGAACTGGTGCCTCCGCACGATGCCCAGGCGGAAGCAGAGCGTGAAGCGGTGCTGCCGCTGTTGGAAATGTTTCAGGTGATTCCGAAAGACTCTCGCCATGGCCCAGATGGTTCGCCGTAGATTTCTCACTTTGCCCCACGAGCCAACCCCGCTTCCTGATCAGGCGGGAATCTCGGGACGGCGGCATCTGTTCGAGCAAGAGGTGATCGACGCGCTCAACGCGGCGCTGGCAACGTGTCGGCCGCTTCTGGTGCGCGGTGAGCCCGGCACGGGCAAAACGCAACTGGCCGAGGCGGCCGCGATCGAACTCGATCGGCCGTTGCTGTCGACCGTGGTCGATTCCCGCACCGAATCCCGCGATTTGATGTACACCTACGACGCCGTCGCCCGGTTGGGCGAAGCGCAGCTTTGCGCCGCGATGAAATCCGATGACCGGGAGCAGATTGACGAACGGCTCGCCGTGAAGCGGTTTGTGCATCCCGGACCGCTGTGGTGGGCCTTTCACTGGAAGAAGGCTCAAGAGCAGGCCGATTGGGTCAAGGATAAGACGCCAGCGTTTCCCAAAGGGTGGGATCCCGAAGCGAATGCCGGGTGTGTGGTTCTGTTGGACGAAATCGACAAAGCCGAGACCGACGTCCCCAATGGACTGCTCGAAGCGCTCGGCGCGGGCAAATTCCGGCCCCCGGGTGTGGTTGAAGATGTGGCCGTCGCGGGGGTTCCGCCGTTGGTGATCATCACCACCAATGAAGAACGCGCGCTCCCCGATCCATTCGTTCGCCGTTGCGTCGTTCTGTGGCTCGAACTTCCCGCCGAATCGCAGGCGTTGCAGTCCTGGCTGGTCGAGCGCGGCCGGGCGCATCTCGACACGTCGCGCGCGACCCAACGCGTCTTGGAACGTGCGGCCGAAATTATCGCGAAAGATCGGAGCGACGCGCAAGACAAGCGGCAGACGCCGTTGCCGGGGCAGGCGGAGTATCTCGACCTGGTGCGTGCGGTTGTCGAACAACACCCGGACGATGAAGCGTCGCAATTCGCAACGCTGGAAAAGGCGCGATTGTACGTCGTGCAAAAGCACCGCGGGGTGCGCTCTTGAAGCCGACTGTGCCGGTCCGTTCCCCGTTGCTCATTGGAAGGCAACCTCCGCGCACTGGCGTGGGCCGCGCCGACCTGGCGCGACTGCTGGGGGCCGCCGACGAACCGGGGATCGATGTCTTCGCACTGGTGCGAGCGCTCGGCGCGGTGCCCAAAGATCCGGCCTCTGGGGGGACAGGCGATGAGAACACACCACCGCCAGCGGGCGGTTCTCTGGAGCTTGACCAGTCGCAGCCGCCGGTCGGACCCGCGCCGCCTGCGCTGGCCGACTCGACATTGTGGCCCGCTCAATCGATCGCGACGCCGTTTTGGCAGGCGGTCGAGTTCCGTTCGTTTCGGCCGCTCGTCGCCAGTCCCGATGCGGTTTCCGCGTTGCCCCGTTTGCAATGGTCCCGCCGACCCGCCGCTTGCGGTTACGAACCACTGCTCGAATGGCGCAGGCTGGCACCGCGGTTACGCTCGGCGTTGGTCGATCACTCGTTCAGCCGATCGCCCGATGTGCCGCGCCTGGTCGAACGCTTCGCGCGGGGGCGCTTCGATGCCCCGATCCCGCGTCGGCCTCTGCGCCGCTGGGGCCGACCGGTTCAGGTGATCCGCGACTTTTCCCGGCGGATGATTCCGTTTTTGGAGGACCAGCGGCTGGTGATCGCACAGCTCACCCGGCTCCTTGGTTCGGGGACGCTCGAAGAGGTGCGGGGATGTGCGCCGGCGGATCTGCGGCGTTTTTTGCCATGCCCGGGGGGCCAGCCTCTCGCGGTCCCGTATGTGCAGCCACCCCCTGGTTCGCGCGTGTTGATCCTGGGAGATCTGGGTGTCCTCGATCGGCAGGACTCCAGTCTGGTCGATGCCTGGCTGCGGTTCGGCGGCGAACTGCGCGGTCTGGCGATTGAGCCGCTGGCGCTGGTTCCGTGTTCTCTCGCACGCATGCCGCGGGAATTACGGCAGGTGTACACTTTGCGAAGCTGGGGAGCGGTAACGGCGGGACCGTCGCCCGGGTCTGGCGACCGGTCGCCGTTGTTGGCCGACTTACTGGCTCTGGCTGCGCCGGCGCTGCGACTGGAACCAGGGCTGCTGCGGGCATTGCGGGGACTGTTGCCGGGCGCCAGCGATCCGGCGATTGAAGCCGAGTTTTGGCAGGCCGATGAACTGGCAAGCTGGCATCCCGAAGCGGCGACCCTCGATGCGAACGCGGTGGCGTCGCATCTGTTGCGGGCGTTTCGAAGTCGCTTCTCGCCCCAGATGCAGCAGCGCGCGCTGCAACTGGTTCGCGCGTGGCGGGCTGACGTGGCTCCCGAGGTCTGGTTGTGGGAACTGGTGCGTGCTCCGGCCGCGGCACGCGCCGGCATTTCCGCGGCCGAGTGGCAGGAAGCACTCAACGCGCTCTGCTGGCTGGAAGGGGAAGTCGCTCACGAAGATCCCAAGGTCCGCGCGGCGACGGTCGGTTTTCTGCGGCAGTGTTTGGAACAGACCGACGATGTGGTGCGGCTCGATGCGGAGGTCGGCCCGGTGATTGCGCGGCTGGAGCGCGCGATCGCCCCCGGCGGAACCGCGGAACCGGCGCCCCCGGCGCGGCAGATCCGCGTCCATCAACGCGGGGCCCGGCTTGCGCTTCGCGGGGGGCCGCCCGAACCGACTTTATCTCTGGCCCAGGGAAGCTGGCTGGCGACGCTGCGGGGTGAATCGGGCTGGATCGGCGTGTCTGGCGGCGATGAACAAGGATTCGACGCTGCGAAGACGGAAACCCGTGTGCCACCGGGTGAGACGGTGCCGCTGATTCTGCCGGGCGGATCACGATTTCGGATCCACACGGATGCCGAGGAAGTGACCCTCGCACGGTGTGGTCAGCCCGAGTGGGCGTCGGCGGTCGGTCGGGATGATTGGGGTTTGTGGGCTGACATCGCGATTCCGCTGGTGGAAAGCCGGCAACCCGGGAATCGCGGGAGAGTTTCGATCTGGCAACGATTGTTCGGCGGAAAAACGAAGAACGCCGAGAGAACAGTTGAGATGCCAGCCCCCCGCGAAGTCGTTCAACGGCTGCGGTGGATTCCGCCCGGGCGATTTTTAATGGGTTCGCCGACAACCCAACTAGGACGACTTGATCGAGAAGGCCCACAACACGAGGTGACGCTCACGCGGGGATACTGGATGTTCGACACTCCCTGCACGCAGGCGCTGTGGGTCGCCGTCATGGGAGAGAATCCCAGTCAGTTCGTCAATCCGCGGCGGCCGGTGGAGCAGGTGGCATGGAACGACGTCGTGCAGTTCGTGAGAAAGTTGAATGGGATGATCAAACACCTCAACCTGTCGCTGCCGACGGAGGCGCAATGGGAATACGCGTGCCGGGCAGGAACAACGACCGCGTTGTACACGGGAGAGATCGAGATTCTGGGAGAGAACAACGCGCCGGCGCTCGACGCGATCGCATGGTACGGAGGAAACAGCGGCGTGGACTTTGAGCTGGACAATGGCTGGGATTCATCGGGATGGAAAGAGAAGCAGTTCGATCACGACAAGGCGGGGACGCATCCGGTCGGCCTGAAGCACCCGAATGCGTGGGGGTTGTACGACATGCTGGGAAATGTGTGGGAATGGTGTGCCGATGGACAACGTCCGTACAGCGCCGCGCCACAGCCGAATCCGGTCGGCCCGTCCGATCATGGCGCGCCGCGGGTGATTCGCGGCGGGAGCTGGAGCGGCAACGCCCGCATCGTGCGGGCCGCGTACCGGAACCAGTACTCGCCCGGGGACCAGGGCGTCAGTCTGGGCTTCCGCCTCGTCCGAGTTCAGGAGGGATCGTGAGCCCAGCGAGAACGCGAGCGGAGCAGCCGGCCTTGGAGTGCGTGGAACTTGTTCCCGCCTTTCGTTCTACCTCCCAAGACCACACAGCCGGCAGAGTCGACATCCTGCCAAGGCGGTTGGTCCGACGC
>JAPLOC010000185.1 GCA_026692825.1 Planctomycetota bacterium
ACCTGACCAGCGCGATGGACAATCTCCAAAGCCAGGAGACCTCCAACCCCTGCAGCGTCAGCCAGTACGCCGCCCTCGCGGCTTTGAATGGTTCGCAGGACTGCGTCGCCATGATGCTCGGCGAGTTCACAAAACGCCGGGAGTATACGCTCAGCCGCGTTCGCAAGCTCCCCCAGATCTCCATGCCCGAGCCGGGCGGGGCGTTCTACGCGTTCTTTAATGTCAGCCGGCATTTCGGAAAGCCATTGCCCAATGGCAAGACCTACGCCAACTCCACCGAGTTCTGCACCGGCCTGCTGGAGGAGGCACACGTCGCACTGGTGAGTGGCGACGCGTTTGGCGCTCCCGGCTATGTGCGTCTCTCATTCGCTACTGGATTGCCCACACTCGAAGCCGGCTTTGATCGGATCGCGAAATTCCTCGGAGGTTGAGAATTCATGCTCATCGCCGGCGTTCAGATGGATGTCGTTCTGCGGGATCCCCAGCGGAATCTCGCTCGCATCGAAAGCGGCCTGCGGGAAACCGCGAAGCGAGGGGCCGCGCTTACGGTTTTTCCGGAGTGTGCCGTTCCTGGCTATTGCTTCGACAGTCTGACCGAAGCGCTGCCTTACGCGGAACCAATTCCCGGTCCGGCGACTACGCAACTGACGCGGCTCTGCCGGGAGCTGGGAACGCATTGCATCTTTGGCATGCTTGAACGTGATGGCGACCGCGTGTTCAACGCCGCCGTGTTGACAGGCCCCGAAGGAGTCGTTGGCAGTTACCGCAAGGTCCACCTTCCGTACCTGGGGATCGACATGTTCACCACGCATGGCGATCGTCCGTTCGCCGTACATGCGGCGGGCGAATTGAAGGTCGGAATGAATATCTGTTACGACGCGGCGTTCCCCGAAGCATCGCGGTCGCTCGCGCTGCTGGGGGCCGACCTGATCGCGCTGCCAACGAACTGGCCCCCCGGTGCCGAGTGTACGGCGTGCAGCGTGATCAACGCCCGGGCGCTGGAAAACGCGGTTTATTTCATAGCCGTCAATCGTGTGGGAACCGAACGCGGCTTTCCGTTCATCGGCAAGAGCAAGATCTGCGATACAAACGGCCAGACGCTGGTGGAATCGACAACGACCGATGAAGACGTGCTGTATGCCAACATCGACCTGGCGCGAGCCCGTCGGAAGCACATCATTCGAGTCCCGGGGAAGCACGAGATTGACCGTTTGGCCGACCGTCGCCCCGAGATGTACGGACTGCTCACACAACCGCACAATCTGAAGTCGCCCGGTCGCGGTGGGGGGCAGTGACCCTGTCGGGCACCCCCGGGCATTGGGGTGAATGAGATTCGTCTTGCCACGCACGCGAAATCGCGTACAATTCATGACGAGGGTGGTGAGCCTGGGTTGCCGAGAGATTTGTCGGTGATTGCTTGGCCGTATTCGGCCGGGTTGGCGGGTGTCACTGCTCCAGCGGGAACAGGATGTCCGGTTTCAGGAAGCCCCAGTGGCCAGGAAGGCCAGGCTGTCTGCCGATGGATCAGTCTCTTGCCCGGCGGATTGACACGTGGCCCTTACAGACATTGATCGAAACCTGTTGCAGCGGTGCCTTTCGGGCTCTCCCGAAGGGTGGCGCGACTTCGTGAACCGGTTTCTGGGCTTATTCATCCATGTCGTCCAGCACTCGGCCCAAAGTCGCAGTCTGACTGTCTCGTCCGAAGATGTCGAAGATCTGTGCGCCGAGGTCTTTTTGGCGCTCCTCGACCGCGATTTCGCGATCCTCCGCCAATTTCGCGGCAACGCGTCACTCGCGACCTATTTGTGCGTCATTTCGCGACGCATCATCGTCCGCCAGCTCGCACAGCGTCGGTCCGCCGAGGCGTTCGGGCACATCTCCGTTTCCGAAGCGGTCCTGGAGTCGATTGGTGCGAATTCCAGCGATATTCAGCGAATCGAAGACCAGGAACATGTGGGACTCATGCTCGACGGGCTGGCGGAACCCGAGGCGAGCATCATTCGCCAGTTCCACCTGGAAGGTCGCAGTTACCGCGAAATCAGCGACGACCTGGGAATTCCCGAGAATTCCATCGGTCCGACCCTCACCCGTGCCCGCGCCAGACTGCGCAGCCGGCAGGTGAAGCTGTAACGCGTCGTGATCGGCTGCAAACGCAGACGGGTGCCATGGCCAACGAACGGATCAAGTCCACCGTGCGCGCGTCAACGGGCAGGACTGTTGAAGTTCCTGCGATTCTAGCGCCCAAAGGGGGCCATTGTAGAAATTCCGACCGGACTGCGGAACGTGGTTGTGGGGCTCTGAAAGTGCGTACGCCCGACGGAAAGAATTTGACCGGATGAAAGGGATGAACAGGATGGAGTCGCGCGCTATTCCAGCTCTCTGGATCAGTGGCTGAAATCGAAAAACTCCCAATCCACACGATCGACAGCCACCTCAGTACTCCTATCAATCCTCTTCATCCCTTTCATCCTGTCGAAAAACTCAACGGCCCGCTGGATGGCTCAATTGGGTGCCACGCCCAGCGCTCGCAGCGAGTCGGCCGCGCGAACGTCAACGGGCGTGTCGGTTGGAGTTTGGGTAATCCCAGCTCCAACACGGGCGGTCGCAAAAAAACGGCGGACACCGTTCCCGGTGTCCGCCGCGATTTCAACTCGAAGTTTCGAACAACGTCCGCCGAATTCTATCGCTCAGATTTCGTCGTTCAACAATCCCCGGCACTACATCGTCTGCATCTTTCGACAAATCGCCTCGGCCATTTGACGGGTTCCGACGGCGGTGGGATCGTTGCGGTTGGCCTTCATGTCGTACGTCACGTCTTTGCCCTCAGCGATAACGGCAGCGACAGCGCGATCGAGTTTCTCGGCGGCCGCCTTTTCGCCCAGATGGTCGAGCATCAGTTTGCCCGAGAGAATGAGGGCGGTAGGGTTCACCTTGTTCTGCCCTTTGTACTTCGGCGCGCTGCCGTGGGTCGCTTCGAAGATCGCTCCGACGCTGCCGATGTTGGCACCCGGCGCGACCCCGAGTCCCCCAACGAGGCCGGCACACAGATCACTCAGAATGTCGCCATAAAGGTTGGGGAGGACGATCACGTCGTACAGCTCGGGCTTCTGCACAAGCTGCATGCACATGTTGTCGATCAGGCGTTCTGTGTATTCGAGACCCCCTTTGCTGTCGGGGACTTTGCCAGCGAGTTCCGCATCGGCCTGCACCCCTTCCGCCAGTGATTTGTCTTCGAACTTGGCACCGTACGCCGTCGCGACCGCGCGGGTTTCCTTGTACCACAACCCGTCGGTGAACTTCATGATGTTCGCCTTGCTGACCGAGCAGACCGACTTGCGGCCGTGCTTCAGGGCATAGTCGAACGCGTAGCTGGCAATGCGTCGGGTTCCTTCAAACGACATTGGCTTGATGCTGACGCCGGTGGTGTCGAGACCGGTCGAGATGTTTTTGCCAGTCGCGATTCCGTTGATGAACTTGATGAGTTCCGCGGTCTTCGGCTGACCCGCTTCGAATTCAACGCCTGCGTACAGGTCTTCGGTGTTTTCTCGAACAATCACGAGGTCCACATTGGTGTAGTGGCCGCGGACACCGACGTAGCTCTTACAGGGGCGGACGCAGGCGTAGAGGTCGAGCGCCTGGCGGAGAAACACGTTGACGCTGCGGAATCCCTTGCCGATCGGGGTGGTGATGGGGGCCTTGAGGGCGACCTTGTTCTTGCGGATCGATTCCAGAACGCGTTCGGGAACCTTGCCCTCGCGTTCGATGACTTCAATGCCACATTCCTGGACGTCCCAGTCGATCTTCACTCCGGTGGCGTCAATACACAATCGGGTCGCCTCGGCGATTTCAGGGCCAACACCGTCACCGGGAATGAGCGTTACGTGGTACATCGTCGGAAGTCTCGTTCTGCAAGGAGGTTACACTGTGTCTGGTTCGACGGCGAAGCGGCCCGGCCGCACCGTTCGGTCAGTTGGCAGGCTAACACAAAAGTCCCCGGTGATGCAATGAAACGATCCCGAACCGAATTTCGGGCGCACGGCATGCTTCGCATGCCGTTCAAGCGGCTCGCGTTGTTCGGCGACAGAGACGAGTGCCGGCCGCCGCCGCTTTGCGTCGGGCGAGTTGGTTGATCTCGTTCACCGTCGATTCAATCAGGGAAGTCGTGATCGGCGGGGCAAGTTGGCGGTATTCCGGGTGATTCGTTCGGTCTCGATTGTTTCGGATGTACCGCAACGTCGTCTGAACCCCGGCTTGCGGGCTGGGTGGTTGTACTGCTGGCGTGGTTTCCGACGACGCATTCTCCACCAGCGGAAGCCGTTCAAGTGTCTGAACCAATTCCTGCCG
>JAPLOC010000186.1:0-623 GCA_026692825.1 Planctomycetota bacterium
GATTCCCATCCGGGCCGGCCGGTTCGACGACGCCACTGGTCAGGTGCAACTGATCGAGCCGACCGCCAGCCAGCGCGACCAGCCGACCAAAGTCGCGCCGTGGATCGCCTCCAGCGGTCACGACGGCGACCTTTTCACTGAATTGCTTACGATACACGCCGGTCGGAGGGCCAAGCCCCGGAAACGTGGTACCCGCAGTGACCCGGGCAACCAGGTCGGCAACCAGCCCTGAGAAGTCACTTCCCGACGGAGTCCCCAGCACCGTGACACGTCCCCGGGGAAGCCACCTTTGCCAGATCCAGTCGGGTTCCAGGAGCGACTCTTCGTCGACGCTCCAGTCCCGGATCTGGACCTGTTCAACCGTCTCTTGTGTCGACTCGGAAGCCGGCGGGTGTCGCTTCCCCCGCCCGGTTCCCCTCGGGTCAGATGTGTGAATCACCCGTGAATTCATAGGACACCGTGTTCGAATCCCCTTGGAGCTGCGTCGAGGAAGTACTCATGCGTTTCAGTATACATGCGTATTTTTAGGATTCAAGTGTGAAGTGGACTGTTTTTTCGTTTTTTGGGGAATTGAGAGAGAATTGGCGATTCAAGACGGCGAAGAGGAACAGCCCGGCGGTGGC
>JAPLOC010000186.1:668-6822 GCA_026692825.1 Planctomycetota bacterium
GCGGTTTCGCACCACGCGCCGCAAAAATCGATCGGACCAGAGCCGCGCACGTAGTAAGCGGGAGCCGATCACCGCTCACTACGTGCGCGGCTCTGTTTAGATGTCGTATGCACCGCCGTTTGAAGATCGGCCGACCCGCGAAGTTTGTGTGGCGATGGCGAGTCGTGCGACCGGCGTTTCCGATACGGCGTTTCAATCTGTCTCCACTGAACTCTGCCGAAGATGTCGAGACCGCGGCGTCGTAGGAACGCCGTCCGCCACATGTCGCGGCGACGCAGTTCGGCTTGAATCGGATCCTTCTCCCCGCTTTCGGGGAGAAGGTGGCCGACATGCCGGAAAAGGGGCAATGCGGGTGAAGGTCAAACAAGACGTCACCCAAGAGGGAGTCGTTGCCGACGATGGGCGTCCCCCTCACCCCCGGATCTATGCGATGGTCCTGATGCCGAATCACTGGCACTTTGTGACGCGGCCGACCACCGACGATCAAGTCGGCGAGTTCTTCCGGCGGCTGTCGGGGCGACACATGATGCGGTACACCGCGCACTATGGGACTGGCGGAACCGGACACCGGTACCAGGGTCGCTTCAAGTCGTTCCCGATACAAAGCGACGAACACCTGCTGATTGCCATGTTTTGCGTCGAGCGGAATCCGGTGCGGGCGAACTCCGTGGAGCTTGCCGAAGACTGGGTGAACAAAGCCGACACCGAAGCGGAGCTGAGTGCCTTGCGCCACTGCATTCAGCGGGGACTTCCGTTTGGTAATGACCGGTGGGTCAGCAGCAGCAGCAGCAGTAGCGCGGTTAGACTTTGCCTGAAATCAGCAACCAGGCCACGGGGACGCTCGAGGAAAGAGTCCTGACCCCTTTTGCCTGCCCCAGAGGGATCGCTTGAAATAGTCGGCCGATGCCAGCAGACTTGCCACACGGCTCGCCCTAAAACGCGCGGGGCTACTTGAAACCGCTCTACCTCGATGGTATCGGACTTCGAGGGGCATCCCAGAGAATGACCGCTCCATCGGCACTTCCCGAAATCAGCGCAGTTCCATTTGGATGGAATGCGATACTGGTCGGCGCAGCATTCAAACCTCTCAAGCTCAGCGTCTCTTGACCTGTCTGGATGTCCCAGAGTCTCACGGAATCATAGCTTCGCGACACCAGCCGATCGCCCTGGGGGCTGAATGCGATTGCATTGACGTACTGAGAATGACCGCGAAACGCACGGACCTCTGAACCAGTCGCAAGATTCCAGAATCTCACTGTTCCATCACGACCGGATGAAGCGACGTGCGACCCATCCGGGCTGAAAGCGACGTCATAGACTTCGCTGTCGTGTCCCAGCAGCGTCAGTATTTCTCGACCGGTCTCAGACTCCCAGATCCTGACCGAGTGATCCCAGCTTCCCGATGCGATCTGTGTTCCATCCGGATTGAAGGCGACGCCGAAAACCGGCGCGGTATGCCCAGTCAAAGTGAGTGTCTCGCGTCCGGTCTGTGGATCCCAGACCCTCACGGTGGAATCCTTGCCAGTTGAGGCAAGTCGCGACCCGTCGGGACTGAAGGCCAACCGCCAGACAAGTTCCGTGTGAGCGGTCATTTGAAGAATTTCCAGACCGGTGACCGTGCTGCAAATCCGCAGGCTCGGCTCAGAGGTTCCGACGGCGAGTTGCGTCCCATCGGGGCTGAAGGTGACACACTCGATCTTGCCATTCAAAGGTGAGAGCGTGTGCCGAATCTTTCCCGTCAAGGCGTCCCAGAGTTTGACGACGCGATCCTCGCCCCCAGAAGCGACTTGCAGTCCATCGGCACTGAAGACGGCGCAGGTTGCGACACCGACGTGACGTTGCAACTCACGTGGCGCAGCAGCCGTGGCAATATCCCAGAGCTTAACCGTCTGGTCGCGACTTCCCGTCGCAAGCTGTGTGCCGTCAGGACTGAAACTGACGCAGCCGACGCCATCCAGATGGCCCTTAACAATGGCTGGGGCTTTTGAAGCGGCATTGGCGATGTCCCATAGAAGCAGGTTGTGGTCGTTGCTGGCCGACGCAAGCAGTGCGCCATCAGGACTGAAGCGCACGCCGTAAACCGTTCCCACGTGCGCCGTAAACGTGTGTGACAACCGCCCCGCGATTGCGTCCCAGATCTTGACCAGGCGGTCGTTGCTTCCGGTGGCAATTCTGGTTCCGTCGGGACTAAAGGCTACTGCGAGGACGTAGCCGCCCGCATGGGCCTCGAATGACCGCTGTTCCTCACCCGACTTCAAATCCCACATCCGAACGACGCCGTCGTGTCCGCCGGTTGCGACGCGCAAACCGTCGGGGCTGAGGGAAAGGCAATAAAAGTGGGCGCTTCCGGTGCCAAACCTCCGCAACTCCTCCCCGGTTTCGGCATTCCAGATAATCACCATGGCATCACTACCTGCCGAGACAATCTGAGTGCCGTCTGAACTGACGGCGACGCCATTGACGGCGACTCGCTTGACCGGGCTGTCGTGGCCAACCAGGACCCGAACAGTTTCTCCCGTTTCCTGATCCCACACGCGAATCGTACCATCCAGACTTGCTGAGACGATCCGGCGGCCTGTGGAATCAAACACGACCTGCGAGACCTGATGTTCATGGCCGACAAACGTTCGGATCAGTTCGCCGGTGATGGCGCTCCAGAGTTTGATTGTCCGATCGACGCTTCCCGAGGCGATCATTGACCCGTCAGGGCTGAACACCACGCTGTCGACCCAGCCGGAATGCCCTTTCAGCGTCAACAGGTCGCGATGGCACTGCCGCTGCCAGTAGTACCACTCAAATCCCCGCAAATCCTCTCCCCCATCATGGGGAAGATACTTGTCAAGCATATAGAGAACGTTACTCAGCCGAGTCTCTTTCCAGGCGGTCTGGGTGAGATTCATGTTGGCGTCAAACAAGTGCCTTCGCGCCAGCAGAGCCGAATCTTCCGCCTGTTGGCGCCGCCGCTCTGCCAGTTGTTCACTCAAAATCGCAATTTGCGCCTGCTGCTCCGCCCGGGCTGTCTGCGTAATGGCTTCGTTGGCCCTTTCGTCCGCACGTTGTCGCTGCTCATCGGCTGCTTCTGCGCTGGCGGCCGCCTCTGCGCCGCGTTGCCTTGCCACGTGTGCCAGGTACGAAGAAATCGCCGTTCCCGCCATGAGCATGAGCGCGACGGTTCCGACCAGCGACGCAACGGCTGGCTGCCGCCGGCACCACCGCCACGCGCGTTCGATCGAACCGACCGGCCTGGCCACGATCGGCCGACCTTCGAGATAGCGCCGGAGTTCGTCGACCAGTTCGGTGACGGTCTGGTAGCGTCGCCGCGAGTCTTTCTCGAGACACTTCAACGCGATGGTCTCCAGATCTATGGGAACCTGAACGTTCAACTGGCTGACTGTCACCGGTTCCTGCTCAACCACTTGCCGGAGCGTGTCGAGGGGCGTGGCGGCCTGAAACGGAGGGCGGCCGGTGAGCAGGCAATACAGGATCGCCCCCAGGGAATAGACATCGCTGGCAGGCCCGATCAGATCGGCATTCCCGATCGCCTGCTCGGGTGGCATGTAGCTGGGCGTTCCCAAAACCTGACCGGTTCGAGTGAGTTCAGAATCCTCCGACAGTATCTTTGCCAGCCCGAAATCGGTCACCCTCACATTGCCGAGAGCGTCCAGCAGGACGTTTGCCGGCTTGAGGTCGCGATGAATAATGCCCTTCTCGTGCGCGTACTGGACCGCTGCCGCGATCTTGGCGACGAGTTGCGCGGCATCTCGGGGCTGCAGCGGTCCGCCGGCCACCAGGGCTGCCAGACTTTGACCGTCGACGAAAGCCATCGAGAAATAGTGCTGCCCCTCGTGCTCGCCAATTTCAAAGATCGGAACGATACCGGGGTGGTCAAGCCGCGCCACCGCCTCGGCCTCGGCGTGGAATCGCAGCACGCTGTCGTCGCTGGCAAGCCGGCCCGCCAGAATCATCTTGACCGCGACGATTCGATTGAGGCTCACCTGGCGGGCGCGGTAGATCGCACCCATTCCGCCCCGCCCGACCTCCTCAAGCAGCTCGTAATCGCCGAAATAAGAAATCCGCTCGTGACGGTCCGACACCGACGAATCCGTTTCCGACACCAGCGTTGGTTCAAGCAACGATTGGGCTAAGCGCTCCAGTCGATCGTGGTTATCGAAGAATCGGCGTAAATCGTCGGCGAACTCGGGATGGCGTGCCACAAGGGCATCGCGGTCGGGAACGTCACCCCGTTCGACGGCGCGCAGATACCCGGCAAGAATGTCCTCGAAGCCAGGTCCCCCAGTGGATTCGAACGGTGTCCCGTCGCTGCTTTCAGACACGAAAGGCTCAGTTCAGGTGATGCGGTGAATCCGTCGTTGTTGGCGAGTTGGTCTCACTCCGTGTTGATTTTGGTCCATGTTAGCATGTTGGCTGGTTCTTGAGACGCGTGCGAACAGCGCTCCGCCGTTCATAGCGACCGACGCGACGCCTGTGAATTGCCACGACGAACAGGGTGCCGATCGCCGCCAGGCTGATCGAAGTCGGTTCCGGCACAGCGCTGGCCGTCACGGACAGATTGTCAAAGTACCCGGTAAATTCGGATCGTAAACTGCCTGCTTCCGGGTAATTCGAGTAATTGAGAATGGCGAGACGGTTGAGTTCATTCGAGGTGATAAGTCCCGAGAAATCGAAGACTCCGATCGAACCGCCGTCAAGCGAATACGTCGTCATACGGGCGGCGAAATCGACGTCGAGTGCCAGCACATGGAAGGAATTCAGGTCGACAGGGGTGCCGAAGAGGTAGCCCTCGTAGTCATTGTATCCATACACATGTCCATCGGAAGAGAGGGAGATCTCCCCGAAACTGTCGCCGTCGCCCGAAATCAGAACCAGGTTGGCCGAGTATGCGTCTCCTTCCCGCTCTGGGATTGTCGAGGTTTGCGCGGGGCCGTCGAGTCGGACATTGATCTGGGCATGGACAGTTGGCAGTCCGTGCGCCGCAGCGTCGTAATTGAGAGGTAGGCGGTCGAGGCTCAAATAGTAGCTCGGCGTCCCACCCGGTTCGACTTCGAGATCGGCACCTCGAATCTCGACCGCCTGTGATGTCAGGCGATTCAGCACCGTTGGGGCCACGATCGTGGCGGCGGTGGGACTTAAGCGGCGGTGCCAAGGGTGATCGGAGTCGGTTGCAGGCAATGGGAAACCGGGGGGGGCGTCGACGCCGGGCAGCACTGCGCCGGCGACATAAGGGGGCGAATCAAAGCCCGTCGAGAAGAGAACCCCGGATTGTGCGATCTGAGAACTCGCGACGAGCAGCAGGAACGCGGTGACGGCGTGGCGAAACGACATGCTGAAAATCACTCTCTGGAATCGTGACGACCGCGGGTGCGGTGGTTTGGTGACGAGGAGCAGCGCCCCTGTTGGACTGGGCGTCAGCCATGCGACGATCGTGCGCGCCAAATTGAAGATTTCCTGAAATCTCTCCCGCCCAATCGCGAAAACGCAGCCGAATCAAGAGATTCCTCGGATTCAAGAGGGATCCATCAGTTCTCGCAGTTTTTCCAAACCCCGGTGAAGCAGCCCGGCGACCGCCGACTCAGTCCGTTGCAGGTGGTTTGCCACTTCGGCCAGACTGCAACCCTGCAAATGGTGCAGCGTGACGGCCTCGCGTTGGCCATCCGGAAGTTGCGAGAGACGCTCCGCAAGCTTTAAGAGTTCGTCGACGCGCCCGGCGTGCTGACTGGGAGTTGATTGGTTGGCGGCGAGCCAGTTCTCGGTCTGGCTGAACGAGGCATCGATCTCCGCCTCCAGCGACCGCTCGCGGCGCACATCACGCTTCGCACGGTGGGTGGCTCGAATGGCGTCGGCCAGATTGCGGAGCAGAATCTGCTTCAGCCAGGCCGCCAGCTCGGCATCGGTCGTTCCCCGAAACTGGTCTTTCTCGCGATATGCCTCCAGCAGGGTCTGCTGAACCACGTCGGATGCTTCGACCTGAGGCTGCCGGCCGGACCGCAAACGCGTTCGTGCGAGTAGGCACAGATATTCGCGGAATCGCTCAACAGGCAGTTCCATCGGAATTCGAGCCGGGACCAGGGCATTTTGAGACTTCGGACAAGTGGCCTGCGGCATCGGTGTAGGCTTTCAAAGGTTCAGACACCGG
>JAPLOC010000186.1:6836-7645 GCA_026692825.1 Planctomycetota bacterium
AGCCCCAGTCGGTTTCCTTCGCGATCCGCCGGAAGTTCAGCTCTCGGAATACCTCACGAAAAACAGGGGCTTGAGATCTTAGTCGCCGGTTTGCTTTTCTGGTTCTTCGTGAGGACGAATCCGGTGTTTGTACGAATTCCAGCCGACGGAACTGTCTGTGATTGCGGCTTGAATTCGCTGGCGGCGGTTCGTTGGTCGATCGCTTGACGATTGTCGACGCACAGGGGGGATGAATTTGTCCTCGTAGGTCAGCACAACAATTGACGGCGGACTTTGAAAGGCATGTCGGCGTTTCTGTGCACGTGTCGACCTTGCCGAACAAGTCAGTCAACCACCGCGCGAGGCTGGCATCCTTGGTCGCTCCGACGAGACCGGTCAATCGCAACCCTCATCGGTCAACCACGGTGCAACTTCGTTTCACTTGGCAATCTGCGAGGTGGCCCTTTTTGGCTGCGAAAGTGGTACTGGCTTTCGTTGCGATTGACGGCGAAGAGGCAAAGCCCGGCGGTGGCGGTTCTTTGAAGTGGAGATTGTTGGACGCCTGTCGCGACGACGCTCCTGTGGCGTCGCGCCCGACGGCGCAGGCGGCGGCTTCGTACCACGCGCCGCAAGAACGATCGGCCAAGAGCCGCGCACGTAGTAAGCGGGAGCCGATCACCGCTTACTACGTGCGCGGCTCTGTTTCGATGTCGGATGCAACGCCGTTTGAAGATCGGCCGATCCGCGAAGTTTGTGTGGCGATTGCGAGTAGCGCGACCGGCGTTTCCGATACGGCGTTTCAATCTGTCTCCACTCGACTCTGCCGAAGA
>JAPLOC010000187.1 GCA_026692825.1 Planctomycetota bacterium
CTCAAAACACGCAGAGGAGATCGCGTGGTATCAACTCCACGCTTCGGACACCTCTGTTGTCGGGATTGGTAACCGAGAAGGGGAGACGGCAAACTCCAACCGGGGACTCGGTCGTGCGCAGGGGACAAAGCCCCGGTTGAAGGCCCGGGTTTTTGTGTTTTTGTCGTGAGGGTCACTGACTGATGAGAATTGTGTACTCGAAATTCGTGTTGGGCTCCTGAACTAAAAACAGGTGGGATTCTCGGCGTTTGACCACTGGAGAATTCATCGTCCAATCCTCAAACGCCGAGGGCTGAGCGATTTCAATTCCGACGCGATACGCCCGTGTGGGTGTTGCCACGTCAGCTTCGATAACATAGATCCTCGCAAACACGTCTCTCGTGCCGTTGTTGAATTTCACATTCCTTTGCGAATTGGCCTGAAAGCGAAACCCCGCGATCGGGTTGATACTCGTGACTGCGGCGATTTCAATTCCAGGAACCGGCAACCCGGGCTCGTCGGTCGGCTCTAATGAATTCTCGCTGTCCTTTTTGTACTTTCCCGACACCAGACACACACACTTGTCACACGACTTGGCGCAAATCCCGCTCACGGTACAATCGGGCACAGCTTGGACTCCCGCCGGAAAATTGCGCACGACGAAGTTGTTGTCAACCTGATAACAGAACCCAATTGCGTACTGACAATTGCTGCAATCCCATTGCTCATAGGTCACATCGTTCACAACAAATGTCGCGAACAGAGTGCGTGGACACTGGTAGTTGTGAATCCACCCCGCTTCCAGAACGGTGCGCTGACATGGATTGCCGCGTTCGCACGGAATGTAACACTGACACCGAGCGGCGCGCCGTTGCGCCCTCCGGCATCCGCGTCCCGCTTCAGCCGGCAACGCCTGCGTGACGATGACAAGAACTGTGGTCAGTATGGCAAACAACGCATGCTTGGTTCTCATGTGCGACTTTCACGGTGTATCGGTTGGTCTTGTGGATGGAAACGAGGATCGCTCTAAGTCCAGTTAGCGGACACGAGGGGGCAAATGCGTTGATTGAGTTTCACTCTCGTAGGATCAACGGTTGGTGATGATCGTGTATTCACGCTCTGCGGTCACTTTGAACAAAAAGTCTTCGCGACGCACGGTTTTATTCGACGTCCAATTGTCGAATGTCGCCGGCGTACCCGAGACTACGAAACCGGCGGCGAATGTATTCGCTGGATTGACGATGTCTTCAATGACATAGACCTTGGCGAAAAAGTCCTTGCCGTTCCCGGTGAATTTCACGAACTTTTCAGAATTCGCCTTCTTCCGGTACCCAGCGGCCGCGGTCAATTGATTCACACCCGCGGTCTGACTCGCAGCCGCCGGGAGTCCTGCGAATTCAATCGGGGTCAAAGCGCCTGGGATCCCCCCGGTGAAGGCGCCGCTGACCACACACACACAGTCGACGCAGGAGCGACACTTGAGCGCATTGTCAGCACAGGGACTCTTGGCGACCGTGCCGGAAGGGAAATTTCGGACTGCAAATGCATTCAATTCCCGATTGCAGTTTTCCGCCATCGCGTTGTAACCACAGACGTCACACTCCCACTGCTCGTATTTCGTTCCATTGACGACAAACGTGGCGAATTTCGACTTCGGACATTGCACACCGTTGATCTGACCGCCACGCGGTGCCGGCGCGGGACAGGAAGGTGTACAGGGGTGCGGCGCGACACAGGGAGGCTGACATTGCCACTGGCTGGAACGCCGCGCCGCCCGGCGAGAGGCTCGCCCCGCTTCAGCCGGCGCGGTCACTTGAAGGACGCCGACGATGGTTGTTAGCGCGACGAGCCAGACGTGTTGGGGTTTCATGGTGTACTTCTGCAGCTAGGTCGCCGGAAATCAGGGACGGGTCGAGCGTGGGATCCGTCTGTAAAGCGGTGGGTTCCGCGAATGTCAGGAACATTCTTCCACGCCCATCGACGCAACGCAATCGGCAAACTCCACCCATTTACCTCATTTCTCCAGAAGAACACCAAAGCACTGTACGCAAAAACACACAGCAGATACGATCCGGCACGCTGTGCAAACGGAGTGGAACCCGTACGACTGACGGAATGAATCTGACAGGATGAGGAGGATGAAAGGGAAGTTCATCCCTTTTATCCTGTCAAAAAACCTAAAAACTTCGACCGAATCGGACCCGTCTTGCCGGCTTGACGCGGTTTCTGGTACATAGCGGCCCGTTTTCCCGGCGAAGGATTTGACCGGGACGATTCACCGCCACGAGGGCGAACGAGTATGGAAGCTCAACCGAGACCGATTTCCTGGACGAAACGCCTGCAATATGCCGGCTGGGCGTTCCCCTTGCTGTTGGCGACGCTGCATCAGGTTCTGGGAAGCACACAACGCCCAATGGCCGAAGTTCCTACGATGCCCGGCCTGTCGTTTGAGCAGTACCTCATCGACTACGGTTCCGTCGGTCCCACCGAGGAAGTCCGGACGCATTTCGCGTTCGTGAACATGTCCGATCGGCTGATTGAAATCGACAAGCTCGACCCGAGTTGCGGCTGTCTGCAGCCCCGGCTCGACGAGAAGTCCAAACAGCTCGACCCGGGAGAACGCGGGGAGTTCCTCATCCGCATTCAGACCGCCAATCAAGCGGTCGGTCCCAAGGAATACACGGTCACGGTTTACTACCGCGACCCGGAACCCCGGCAAACGACCGTCCGGTTTCGGGTGACACTCCCCGACAATCAGGTCGCGGTCCGCCCCCGCGCGGTGATGATGTACCTCACGGGAGACACCCCCATGATCCAGTCGGCCGAGGTGATCGACCGCCGATCTCGCAAATTCGAGATCGTGAAACTGGAGTGTCAGCCGGAAGAACTGGCGACAGTCGAGTCCCTGGGCGAAACCGACGACGACGAAGGACATCGCCATTACAAGCTGCGGATCACCGTGAATCCCGATTTTCCCGATGGGGCGTATCGCGGAACCATCTGGGTTCACACGAACGACCCGGCGTACCAGACGGTCCGGTTGCCGCTCGCCGTGCAAAAAGGGGCCACCCAGAAGAAAAACCGCAATAAGTACGACAACGTCCGCCGGGTCGAACCCGCGTCGCATCAACATTGAAGTCCCCTCCGCTCATTTACGTATCCCCGCATTGATTGTGACCGGTGCCGCTGGTGTCCTGCCTGAAACCCGATAGAATCCCGCGTGGTTCGGATGCGAACATCCAGGCCAATGTGTCGGGTCGCCGGGAGAGTCAATCACCGTGTCGCGAAATGTGTTGTGCCGGGGGCTTGTGTGTGTGTGCGTGACCCTGACGGCGCTCGCGTCTGTTGGGAATTCCAGGGAAGAGGCACCACCCAAGAAGAACACGCTTCGCGTAGGCGGAGTGGTCACCGTGCGGGGAGGCGATCGGACCCGAGTCGATGGACGCGCGTTCGTCCGCTTGGATGTGGCCGACAGCGACCTGACCAAGTTGCGGCTGGTCGACACCACAGAGGGGACGGAGTCTGCCGTCCCATCGCAGGTGGAGACCGGCGAGCCAGGCCGGTTGTGGTGGATTGTCGCGGGGGAGTTGAAGACAGGCGAACTTCGGACCTACCGTCTCGAACGGGGTGAGGTGGCCGAAGGGACGCAGGTCGAGGCGGTGGAAACCCGATCGCATCTCGAATTGAAAGTGGGCGATCATTCGGTGCTGCGCTACAACACGGCGCATGTGCCGGCACCGGAAGGCATGGATCCCCGGTACGGTCGCAGCGCCCACATTCACCCGGCACAGACGCCATCGGGGGCCGTTGTGACCGACGAATTCCCCCCCGACCACGCACATCAAAGCGGGCTCTTCCTGGCGAATACGAAGACCGAGTTTGAAGGGCGCACGCCCGATTTTTGGAATCTGGCGGGGGGAACCGGCAGGGTTCGATTCAAAGCGATCGACGGAACAACTTCTGGACCGGTGTTTGGCGAATTGCGGGTGACGCATGAGCATGTCGATCTCTCGGGGCCGGCGGAAACGGTTGCGCTGCGGGAGAGCTGGACCGTTCGCGTCTGGAATGCCGGCGGGCCAAGTCGGGGCTACTGGATCTGCGACATCGCGACATCCGCGCGGTGTGCCGGCCAAAGTCCGTTGAAGCTGAACGATTACCACTATGGAGGCATGGCGCTCCGCGGGGCGCGGTCCTGGGGAATCGAACACGGGCGGTTCATGACGTCGGAAGGCCGAGACCGGATCGGGGGGAATCATACTCGGCCCCGCTGGTGCGACCTGTTCGGACCGGTGAATGGCAAAACGGCGGGAATCACCTTCATGACCCACCCGACGAATTTCCGCTTTCCCGAACCGTTGCGAATCCATCCGACCATGCAATACATGGTCTACACGCCTGCGCACCTGGGCGATTGGCGAATCACCCCGGGCGACGTACACCGCGCGCAATACCGGTTCGTGTTCCACGACGGCGAACTGCCTGTGGAGTCGGCGGAGCGACTGTGGGAGGACTTCGCCGAACCGTTGCGGGGCGTGGTATCGAGGTGACCCGACGGCGTGGCAAGTGTCAGCGGTTCATTCGCGTCGCGGACGGGAGTTGCACAGGCAGGCTACTTCGAACCCAACCGCTCGTACTGAAAATCCAAGGTCTCCTCGGCCACGGTGAGTTTCTGAATCGCCTTCAACAGGCTGGCCCGATTCGGTTTTTCGCGGCCAAAATCCGGCTCTGCGGAGAGCGCGAAGACCGTGATGTGATACGTCTTCACCCCCGGTCCCTTTGAACACATCGGATCGTACTCGGTACGTCGGCGATCGTTGAGTCCGAGCTTTCCGACCGACTTGGAATTCGTATCCAGTTTCGAAACGTCGGCTGGAATGTTGTAGACCAGCCAGTACGACTTCTCCTGATCGGGGGCGGTATGCCACAGGCTGATCGCGAAGCACTTCGTTTCCGCCGGCGCGTCGCTCCATTCAATCGCCGGCGATCGACCCGCCCCATCACACGTGCAGTCAACCGATAGAAACCCCCGCGAGTCGACCGACGCCGCTCGATCCTCCTCGGGGGGGGCGGGACGGCGGTCGTCTCGGGCACCACGTTTCTCCCCTTTGCGTGGGGGGGGCGGAGGTGGGCGACGGTCATTTCCTCCCGGCCCACGTCGACGCGGCGTGTAGGTCTCGCTCGACTTTTTTCCGCTCGGGTCGACAAATTCAAATTTCGCCGACCCGTCATCGGCCAGCGTATAACTGACCGTCCCCTGGCGTTTGCCCACTTCATACGTCAGACGATAGCTTCCCGGTTTCGTCTCGACGAACTCGGTGATGGTCGCATCGCGTAACGGTTGCAGTGCGGGACGCAACGGCTCGGCTCTCGGCTGAGGGTCAACCTGTCCTTCCCGTTCGATCACTTCGCCAAAGAATCCCCCGTTGAGGTACGGATACTTTTTGGTGGCGTGGTAGTGGTAATTCCCGTCGGCATCTTTATGTCCGTTGAGAGAGTCCAATCCGACCACTTTCGAACCATCCGGCTCTTCGTATCCGTAAATCGGGTAACCGTCGAGCGCGTAGGCGATCGGGTTTCCCTGCCCCACGACCTTTTGCAAATGAACGGGGGCCAAGTGATAGTGGTAATCATCGGCCCGGCCGCAATGCCCGCCGAATTCGTCGAGTTCCCCGAACAGAAAGGCGTCATCGCCGCGATTGTTCAACGGATTGAAAATCGGAATCCCGTTCGCCGCCAGCGCGATCGCCCCCCGCAGAAAATTCCCTTTGGTGGACTGGGGCTTTTTCGCGGGGACCGGGCGCAGGGGAATTCGCCAGGCGTTTTCCCCGGTGTACTTCTGAGGCAATGGCACCTGCTGTTGCCAAGCCTTGATTCCGACCATCATGCGGTGATCGGGAATCCCGTTGGATTCAACATAGAAATAGTCTTCGTCCCAGCGGGTGGCAATCGCTTTGGCTGTGACGAACGCCGCGAACGCCCGGGCCATTTCGGGGATCTCGTCGGCCCCCAGCTTCGCGTTCCGACCTTCCCGTTGCGCCAGCAACATCGGCAAGTCATTCACTGCCACCGGATCCATGCCGGAATCCTCATCAAGGGAGAGTGCGCGGGAGATCCATTGAGACGCGGACTGCGCATCCGTTGGAATCGATTCGGGTT
>JAPLOC010000188.1:0-7310 GCA_026692825.1 Planctomycetota bacterium
GCACGGTTGAAAGACAAGAACAACCCTCCGATGTCGACCGCCGACTTTGTGACGACGTTCACCCGGCGGCCCGATCCGACAGAGCCGGGTGTTCCGGGCGCGGTTCCCCAGACGCCTGTACCGGCGAAAGTTGGCGAGACGACGGTTCAGCCACCGGTTCCCGCACAGAGCTTCGGCAAGGCGTGGGAAAAGCTTCGTCACGCGCCCTACGAACAGACAGTGTTGAAGCTGGTGTCCGATCTGGCGCTTGGTTTGGCTTATGCGCATGAGCACGAGATTCTGCACCTGGATATCAAGCCGGGCAACATCCTGATGGCAGAGGATGGCCGGCCCATGTTGCTTGACTTCCACTTGTCAACCTTGGGTGACGCTGCCGCTGGCCAGGCCGAGGTCGAGGGGGGAACCCTGCCCTACATGAGTCCCGAGCATTTGGGGGCCTTGGTGGGCAAAGGACACGTCGATCGCCGCAGCGATATCTATTCGCTGGGAATCGTGTTGTTTGAACTGTTGACTGGCAGGTTGCCGTTTCCGTCGAAAAAGGGGAAACGAACCCGGCCGGATCGCGATCAGGACACTCGGGTCAAAGTCAGCAAACTGACGGCTGCGCGAAATACAGTTCCGTCACCCCGGAAGCTACGTCCAACGCTGTCGCCCGGTGCGGAGGCGATCATTCTGCGATGCCTCGCTCCCAATCCCGATAAGCGGTATGCGACCGCGCACGAGTTGCTGGAGGATTTGGATTGCCAGCTCCACGACCGGCCGTTGAAGTACGCGGAGAATACTTCCTGGAAAGAACGGTTCACCAAGTGGCGGAAGCGCCATCCCACGTTGAGTTCCACCAGTGTGGTCACCGCGATTTCGCTCGTGCTGCTCGGAGCGTTGGGCGCGGGTGTGAAAGTGACCGTGGACCAGAAACGTGAGGCGCAGGCGCTCCAGGCGAAACAACTTTTCAGGCTGGACGCACCACAAATGAAAGCCGGACTGATGTTGGCGGCGCAGCCCACACCAGAAATGGATCGGTCCGTGTGTTTGAAACGCCAGCAAGAGGTTGTGCAGCGGCTGGACGTGTTCGGCGCGGCGACGAGCGACGATTGGCGGGACAACGAATTAGTACGCCGGCTTCCCGAAGCAGATCGGGAAGTCATGGAGCAGGAAATTGGACAGTTGTTGTGCCTGTTGGGCAAAGCCAGGGAGCGGCTGTCGGATTTTGACACTTCCGCTGACAAAGACCAGTCGAATCTGGAGCAGGCTTTGGTCTGGATTCGACGCGGTGCGGCCGCATTGAAAGGTCACTCCGGTTCAGCAACCGCGAACCGACTTCATGCCGGTTTGTTGCGACGGTTGAATCGCATTGACGAAGCGGAGGCGATCGAGGGAATCCAGGCTGACAGCCAGGTATCCCAGGAAGCGAGTGAATCATCGTGGACGACGGTTGAGGCGGTGCTTGCCGCCGACTATTCGGGTGCCGCCGACATGCTGAAAGAACTCACGCAAAACACGCCTAAGGACATGATGACTTGGTTCACGGCGGGGACCTGCCACCTCGGACTGGGTCATCTTTCCGAGGCCGAGACCTGCTTTACGGTTTGTATCACGATGCAACCGCGTTCGGTGGAAGCGTGGTCGCAACGCAGCATCAGCCGAATCAAGCAAGAGGATTGGAAGGGAGCGCTCGATGATATTGACCGGATTCTGGAGTTGGATCCGACAATTTCCGCCGTCTGGTACAACCGAATGTTGGCGCTCAGAGGCTTAAAACGGTGGGACGAGGCGCTCGTCGCCCTGGATCGCGCGGATCTCGCCGGCTTCCCGGAAACGCGTGTCCGATTCATGCGAGCGGAGTTGCTCGGTCGCCTGGGAGACCTTGAGAAATCGGCGCTCGAGTTCCGGAAGGGTCTGGAGTCGCGACCGGTTGATGCCATGAGCTACGCGGTTCGTGGCGATAAATGGGCGGGACTGGATCCGCAGGCGGCCCTTGCCGATTTTCGCGAAGCGTTGAAGCTTGATCCGCGTTGTTTCGATGCGGCTCGGAATGCGGCCTATGTCCTCGATGTAAAAATGAAGGATCCACGGGCCGCTGTGGTCGTATTGGACGACATGCTGCAGAAGACCAGTCGAGACCCCCTGGCATGGTCCGGCAGAGCGGTATTGCACGCTCGATTGGGCGATGTGGAACAGGCTCGCACGGATATCGCTGTCGCTCTGCGGCTGGCCCCCGAGAGGGGTTGGGTGCAGTACCACGCCGCGTGTGTTGAGATGTTGATTCCGGATGGAAATACGGAAGTCGCTCTGGCAATGCTGGCCAAGGCGTTTGCCAAGGAGCCGAAAGCGATTGAGGCCGCGACGGACGATCCCGATCTGGGAACCCTTGTCGAGACCGCTGGCTTTAAAGCGATCTTGGCAGCGGCTCAGACACTGTCAGCCGCTCAGGAAAAATAGCCTCGGTTGAGCAGAAATGCCCAATGCGAACCCACCTCGTCGGCCAGATCACTGCAGTGTGATCTGGCTGGTAAGGTGGTTGTTTTTTTACAACCACCGACTTGAATGGCAAAAGGGTGCCGGGGCTCGCGACCAACGGGACTCGGCGGTGCGAGCGTCAACGGGCGCCGCCGCTGGGAATGCCGCCAATTCTGGAATTCAAGCGGGTGATTGCTTTTTTTATGAGTTTTCGCCGGGCGGCCGCTCTTTCCAAAGATCCTTCAGTTGGTCAAACGATCGGAGCGGCAGACTCCCCGAGTTTGGGGCCGGCTTGCGGGGAGGGGTGGGCGTTCCCATTGAACCGGGAGCTGCAGGGGAACGTTTCGGTTCCGCAGTGCGATTCGCTGACGACGCTGGCGGAGGAGACGGTCGCGTCGGAGGCTCGCGATTCGCTGGTGTGGTGGGGACGTCGCCACTGGGTTTGGCCGAGGGAGTCGGAGTGCGCGGAGGAGTCCCCTGCGAATTCGTTTCGGTCCGCCGAGGTCGCTGACCACTGGTCGTTCCCGGCGGCAGCATCGAAAGCGACACCCGTTTCCGATCCACGTCGATCGACTGTACCCAGACCGTGACCACATCCCCCACACTCACCCGGTCATGCGGACTGCGGATGAATTCGGTTGACATCTGGCTGATGTGTACCAAACCGCTTTCCTTCAATCCCACATCCACAAACGCGCCAAAATCAACCACATTCAGAATCGTTCCCCGCAACTCCATGCCAGGGGTCAGGTCAGAGAGCTTGAGAATGTCCTGACGAAAGATCGGGCCGGGAAGATCGGCTCGGGGATCACGCCCTGGGCGAGCGAGCGCTTCGACAATGTCGCGCAAGGTGGGGACGCCCGTCTGCAATTCCGCAGCCAGTTGCTCAACGTCCAAACTGGTAAGCCGATCGCGTTTTATTGCGGCGTCATCCTTCTCCATGGAACCCGTTGTCCCAGGATCGAACGACAGCCGCGCAAGCACTTTCCGTGCGACAGGATAGCTCTCTGGATGAATCCAGGTCGCGTCGAGCGGCTCGCTGCCATCACGAATCTTCAGGAAGCCCGCAGCTTGTGTGTACTTCGCCGGGCCGATTCCGGGAACATCGCGTAACTGGGCGCGCGTCCTAAAAGCCCCGTGTTCCGTTCGGTATTCGACAATCCGTTTCGCGGTCAACTGATTCAACCCCGAGACGTGACTCAAGAGTGGAGCGCTCGCCGTGTTGAGATCGACCCCCACGAAGTTCACACACGACTCGATCACCTGGTCGAGAGATTCGCGGAGCGTCTTCGCATCAAGATCGTGCTGGTACATTCCCACACCAATGTGTTGCGGCTCGATTTTCACCAGCTCGCTCAACGGATCCTGCACTCGTCTTCCAATCGACACCGTTCCGCGCACCGTCGCGTCGAGTTCGGGAAATTCCTCCCGTGCCGCGTTGCTGGTGGAATAGATGCTCGCCCCCGCCTCGTTGATGATCAGATATCGCACATCTGGAACCAGTGCCGCGATCGTCTCAGCGACCAGTTCTTCCGTCTCCCGGCAGGCGGTTCCATTCCCAATCGCGACCAGCCGACAGTCGTACTGCCGTAGGAGGCTGGCCAGCCGTTCGCGGGTTCCCGCCCGCTTGTCATCCGACCCCGTGCAGTAGATGAGGTCGTTCGCTTTGAGGTTCCCGTTCGCGTCCAGAACGACAATTTTGCAACCGGTCCGAAAGCCGGGGTCGATCGCCAGCACCGGCTGACCGGAAAGCGGCGGCTGCAACAGGAGGTTTCGCAGATTGCGGGCGAACACCGCCACCCCCTGCTCTTCCGCCCGCTCAGTCAACTCCCGGCGAACTTCCCGCTCCATGCTGGGATGTATCAATCGATCAATGGAGTCGGAGATCGCCTCCGCGAAGAACGCCCGAAACTTTCGGCGGTCCAGGTGATAATGCGATTCAATCGAATTCCGGACCTGCTGGTCGTCCCATTCGAGTTTCACACGCAGTGCTGACGCGTTCTCGCCCCGATTGAACGCCAGAATGCGATGCGCGGGGATCTTGCCCACCGCTTCCGAATGCTGGAAGTAATCGCGGTAGGGCTGGGCCGCCTCGGCCGCGGGATCAACGGCGGCCGACACCAGTCGTCCCGATCGCCACGCCTGTCGTCGCGCGAGCTCCCGGACCTCGGCGTCTTCGCTCACCTTCTCGGCGAGAATGTCGTGGACTCCCTGCAACACCTCGGTGGTCGTCGGGAGTTGTTTGTCGTTTGAGACGTATGCCTTCGCCGCTCCGTCAAGTGATGTGACGAGCGAGTCTTCGTTCCAGATCTGGTCGGCGAGTGGTCCCAACCCGCGTTCGCGCGCCGCTTGCGCGCGGGTCTGCTTCTTGGGTTTGAATGGGAGGTATAGATCTTCGAGCCGTTTCAGTGAGTCGGCCGCGCGGATCGCCCGTGCGAGTTCCGGGGTCAGTTTTCCCTGGGCTTCGATCAGCCGCGAAATCGTACTGGCTCGTTCAACGAGCGCCAGGTCCGCGGTGACTCGGGCCAAGACCTGTCGGATCTGCTCTTCGTCGAGATTGCCCGTGTATTCCTTGCGATACCGCGTAATGAACGGAACTGTGTTGCCAGCGTCAGCAAGTTCGACGGTGTGGGCGACCTGCGTCGACGTCAGCCCCAGATCAGCCGCGATGCGGTTGAAGTCTACTAATGGGGATTCAGGCATGCGGAAAGCGACGCAAGATGGGGAACGATTGTCGGAATCAATCTATCGTAGCGACTCGTGCGAGCGCGACAAGCGGGAACGTTTCATTCGTCACGTTGAAGCTCGACCGACATGACGATCAGGTGCTGCGCGGCGTACGAGAAAGTAGACGAGCAATCCGCTGGTCAAAGTCACCGCAGTCCAAGCGGCGGCCGTCGGCCGTTCCATCAATGTGTACGCGATCATCCACCACTCGAGCGCCAGGAACACCAGAGGAGTGACGGGGTAGCCCCAGGTGCGATACGGCCGAGGTGTCGCAGGCTCGCGGATTCTCAACACAAACAAGCCACCGACGGTCGCCGTTGAGCTGAGTGCCAGTGTGATGCCAATATAGGACGACAACGTTTCGAAACTGGCCGACACCAATAACCCAATGGCCGCCAGCGCCTGCAATGCGATCGCGAGAATCGGGCCGCCTCCCGCCCGCCGCACCGTGAGAAATCGAAGAGCCTCGTACTCCCTGCCCATCGCTTCGTACACCCGAGGCCCCGAAATCAGATTCGCCGACGCCGTCGACAACAATCCCCCCGCGATGAGCGCCGTCACCAGTCGCCCTCCGACCGGTCCGAACAGACTGGCCGCCGCGATTCGCGCGACATCTTCTTTGCCGGCAATCTCGGCCGCCGGTGCCGCCGTCAGAAACGCCGCGTTGAGCGCCACGTAGAGCGCCATCACGATCAGTGTGCCGATCAGCACGACGCGCGGCACATCGCGTTGCGGGTGTTTGAACTCCGCCAGCAGGTACGCCGCCGCGTTCCAGCCGGAATAGGCGAAAGAGACATAGACCAACTGCACGGCGAACGACGATTGAAACACCGCCGGCCCAATCGGCGTGTCCCCTTCGGTCAGCAGCCGAGGTTCTCCATGGAACAGCGCCGCCATTGCGAAGGCTGCGATCAAGGCGATCTTCCCCACAGTGATCACGTTGTGTAACCCCGTTCCTCCCCAAACGTGCAATGAATGCAGCGTGGCGAAGAATAGTATGAGTGCGATCCCAGTCGCCAGCGGATTGAGTTGGGGAATTAGTTCCGAGAGATATTTCCCGAAGACATGTCCATACAACGCGAGTGGTGCCGAGAAGCCCACAAACAGTGCCACCCAGCCGGCGATGAACCCGATCGCGGGATGGTAAATCCGGGAGAGGAGCTGGTATTCGCCACCATTCCGCGGGAACGCCGCCCCAAGTTCGGCATAACAGAGCGCGCCTGAAATCGCGGCCACACCACCGACAACCCATGCCAGCAGAACCGCCGAGGGGGATTTGAGGGCGGCGAGCATGTAACCCCCCGAAGTAAACACCCCGACCCCCACCATGTTCGCGACAATCAAAAGCGTTCCCGAAAAAACTCCAATGTGTCGATGATGTGCGTCCGGAGACGTGGCATCTGGTGGAGTGCCCGCCGAGGTGTATTGATGAGAGGAATCGACGCTCACAAAGACCGCCTGAGGGAATGTGGAAGAAGTGCGGGGCCGTTTCGGAGGGGCAGTATACATCGTCGGAATCATTCCGGGGACAACCCGCACATCCGCTACCGACGGCAAGTCCGCCACCGACTGCGGTCGGGGTGCGTTCGTCAGCCGATTCCCCTAGTGATTCCTCCGCGACCCGACAGGAAAATCACGGGATGCGGATCGCGTCCCCAATTTGGTCGCCGGTGTTCTCACATCTCCGCCGATCGCAGGAGTCTCCTTCGATGCGTCGATTCTTGTTGAGCTGTGTCTGCGTGGTTTCGATTGTCGCCGGGGCTTCAGCCGACGAGGCTCCCGCCCGGCGCAGCTATATCTACTTCTCGAAGGGGACCGTTCCTGAAGGGACGGCGCGGATGGAGGCGGACGAACTTGATTCCGACGCGGTCACCGCCCGGAAGTCGCGCGATCGCGGCACGACGCGCAAAGCGAGTTTCGAGTCGATCGACGAACTCGGGTACGACTATCCCGACCCCTTGCCGGCGTATTCATCGCGTTACGCACCCGTCTATGGCGGGGCAACGGCGACACGTCTGTACGGCACCCGGTATGGCTTCAGCTACGCGGGTCGGCGCTATGCGTCTCACTGTTACACCGCCCCCGGTTTCGAGTCGGCCTGTTGCGAGTCGTCGGTCTATGTTGCC
>JAPLOC010000188.1:7319-10602 GCA_026692825.1 Planctomycetota bacterium
ATATCGGATTGTCTGCAAAAATCCGGGGCTGATCGCGTGTCTGTTCGGGTGCCACGAGCCGCGCTGTCATCTGGTGAAGGTCCGCCCGCCGCGGGTGCATCATACAGTCTGTTCCGCCCGCACGTCGGCGGTTGCGCTGCCCGCGTTTTTGCTGGCGGACATCGAACGGTATGAGCTGCCGGAAGAAGGGGGAACGGCGCGGTCGGCGATGCCCCCGGGACTCGCCGTCGAGGACGAATACGAGTTGCCGCCGGCGAGCAACACCAGTCGCAAGACCGTACCGGCCACTCCAGTCAACCCGGCTCCAAACAAGTCGACCGCTCCGGCACCCGCCCCACTTCCCCCGCCCCCCGCTCCACTTCCCACTCCGCGACCGATGCCGGAAGATGCGGGGGAGATTCCGGAACTGTCGCTGCCAGAGTAGCCGAGTCGCGCGAGCCGAATGGCGCACTTTCGCCCGCCCGCAGTATCTTTGAACCCGTCCACGATCAATTCCGTGGTTTGAGAAAACACAGGGACGAATCGAATAGTCAGCGGTTGTTCCAAGTCGCCGACGGCGGCTGCCGGTCACGGCACAAGGACATGGTGTGGAAAATCGGGGTGGACAAAAAAAATCGGCTCGGTGTGTGTCGATGTGCGATGTGGATGCCGGTGGCAGGTCAAGATAGGTTTTCAAGGCATTGCCAATGCGTTCCATGAATTCCGAGTTGTCCTCCGTTGGTCGACTCTTGTAGGAACGCCATCGATTGGTTGCGGGACATTGCGGCGTCGGCCGCAACAACTCGGGGAATTCCGTGATCGCAAGCGGGCGCGTTTGAAGTGCGGGAGCTGGTTCCGGCCGATCCTTCATACTCCCTCGACGTGCGGAGGATGGCCCTGAACACATGGAACGCATTGGCCATTCCTTGAAAACCTAGCTTCACCCGCCGCTGGCCCACACGACGCGCTTCGGTACTCGCCGTGCCGACCGTTGCCGAAACAAGCAACAAAAGCGGTTTTGATTTTGGACAGGTCCTTAACGACGTCGTGCGTAACAGACAG
The DNA here is from genome assembly GCA_026692825.1 of Planctomycetota bacterium. GTDB lineage: Bacteria > Planctomycetota > Planctomycetia > Planctomycetales > Planctomycetaceae > UBA10511. Next base: position 8,361 of record JAPLOC010000188.1, read on the forward strand.
AGCGAAGATCTGATTCACCAATCCACACAAGGTGGATGGGGTCTGGACCGCGCATTGTTTTTTGGGGCTAGCCATCGATCTTTCTCCCCATCCGCTCAAGGCGGATGGGGCCGTCGCCAAGACCAGCCGCGATCCGGCTTTCACAAAACCCCAACCGACTCGGTCACAATGTCGCAATTTCCCCCGCCCCCAGTATAATTCGCCCGTCATTCCCCCCGACCCCGTTCGTGTCGGGGGCCAGCACCGGCGATTCCTCGGGGGACGCCACCTCACCTAGGCGGAACATGCGAGTTCTTTCCGGCATTCAGCCCACCGGGCGATTTCACTGGGGCAACTATTTCGGCGCCATCCGGCAATACATCGCGCTGCAGGGGAATGAGCAGGCATTTTTCTTCATCGCCGATCTGCATGCCCTGACCACGATTCGTGATCCCAAGCAACTTTTGGAGTTGCGGATTGACGCGGCTCTCGACCTTCTGGCATTGGGACTCGACCCCGCCAAGGCCGCACTGTACTTCCAGTCCGACGTTCCTGAAGTCACCGAACTCACCTGGCTGCTGATGACGGTCACGCCATTGGGACTGCTGGAAAAGTGCCACGCCTATAAGGACAAGAAGGCCAAAGGGCTGCCTGCCGACGCGGGACTCTTCACGTACCCCGTGCTGATGGCCGCCGACATTCTGTTGTACGACAGCGACATTGTCCCGGTCGGCGTGGACCAGGTACAGCATATTGAAGTCACCCGTGACGTCGCACTGAAGTTCAATCATCTCTTCGGCGAAGTCTTCGTCCTTCCCGAAGCGCGCGTACTCGACGACAGCGCCAAGGTTCCCGGGACCGATGGCGAGAAGATGTCAAAAAGCTACGGCAACACCATCGACGTCTTCGAACCCGAGAAGAAGCTGCGGAAGAAGATTATGGCGATCAAGACCGACTCAACGCCGGTCGAGTCGCCCAAGGATCCGGAAGCCTGCGCCGTCTTCACGTTGTACAAGCTGTTCGCCACTGCCGAACAGCAGGCGGCGCTCGCCGACCGATACCGGGCGGGGGGAATGGGCTACGGCGAGGCGAAGCAGGCGCTGTTTGAAGCGGCCAACGCCTATTTCTCACCAGCGCGGGCACGTCGCGAGGAACTCGCGGCCGATCCCGACAAAGTCCGCGACATTCTCGCGGACGGAGCGCGACAGGCGCGTGCGAAGGGGGCCGAGGTGCTGGCGCGCGCGAGTGACGCGTGTGGTCTGGCACGATGGAGTCGGGCGGTCCGATGAAACCGGACTCGACCGCCGACGATGCGGCCGCTTCGTTCGCCGAGGTGCGAACCCGCTGGCTGGAATGGTTCGTGATCGCGGCGCTGGTGAGCGGAATGTTGTTTCTGGGGGCGGCCCGTTTGCCGCAGCAGATGAAGATCCCGTTCGTCGTCACCACGGGTCTCGCCTCCGGTGTGGGATTCGCGATGGGACGGCTGGCACATCATTGGAAACTGGGTTCCGCGCGACTCGTCAGAGCGGGGCTGGCGGCGATGGTCGCTGGCGGAGTCACGCTGGGCACATGGGACACCCATCGCCGGCTCGCCGAATTCACCCGCCTGGAACCGATCCCGCAGGTCGCCGACGTGGGCGCGATCGACGAAGGGATTGAAGCGATGTTGAAGCAGGGAGACGTTCCCGAAGGGGCCACCAACGTCAACGTGGCGGAGTTTCGCACGGCGCAGGAAAAACGCCGCCAGATTCAGAGCGACCGGGTACGCGAGCGGGAGTTCCGTCAGACGTTCGTCGGTTACCTGGTGTTTCGGGTTCCCCGGCAATGGGGAAACTGGTCCCCGCCCGCCGCCGTCGCGTTCTGGATGGCGGAAGTGGTCGTCGCTGCGGGACTGGCGGCGAAGCTCGCCGGTCGCGAAGTCTATCCCTCATCGACAAACCCGATATGATGGGCCAGTCGCGCCCGAATTGATTTTCGGGAAATCACCCTCCACTGCGTCCCGCGTCGCGAAATGCCCGTCCCTCCTGACCCCGCTCCCCGTTCCCCCAATCATGTCATCGGCCTGGGAACCGATATCATCGAGACTGTCCGCATCGGCCAGATGATTGAGCGGCACGGCGAGACGTTTCTGCAACGGGTCTACACCGAAGCCGAAGTTCAATACTGCCAGAAGAAGCGGGAATACACTCAGCACTTCGCCGGCCGCTGGGCGGCGAAAGAAGCGGTGATGAAAACCCTGGGGACGGGATGGGCGAAAGGGGTT
>JAPLOC010000189.1:0-825 GCA_026692825.1 Planctomycetota bacterium
GTTTGCCATGACCTGAGCGACGCCGCGGAGCGTCGTCGCTACAAGACCGACAGCCCCGCTGACGCGACGGTTCACTTGAAACCCCACGGCGACATCGCCGGTCGAACATCTCAAGCTCCGTGCCATCGCCCCGCTTGAACACTCGACCGAACCCGACTCAATGGATTGAACAGGGCTCCGTACGGATCGGTTCCCGCGTCCGCTGGCAGCTCGATGATCGCCAGATCCGCCGACTTCCCAAGAGCGATGGACCCGACTCGGTTCTCCAGTCCCAATGCTCGCGCCCCCGCGATTGTCCCCAGTTCCAAGAGTGCCGCCGGGGCGAAATCGGGGGCCAAACGGTGTAGGAACAGCAGTTCGTTCCAGATTGACAGATCGGGATTCGACGCCTTGCTGTCGGTCCCCAAGGCGACGTTGATACCCCGGACGAGCAGCAGTTGCCAGGGGTGAGGCGTGTGGCCGAAACCGGCGTGTGTTCGCGGGCAATACACGACCGAAAGCTGCGGCGATCGGGCCAGAAACTCGCAATCCGCGCTGTCGAGATAGTTGCCGTGAACGACCAGTCCTCGCCGTGCCCGAGCCAATTCTCGCAGACAGTCCAGGACCGACCGTTCGTGACGAAACGCGTCGTCGTGCCACGCCCCCAGTCGCTGTAAGAATTCCACAAATTCCCCCCCGTCGCCACGCAATAACTGAAGCTCCGACTCCGTTTCCGCGAGGTGCATCGCCACCGGGACGTCGGCCTCCCGCGCCAGATCGACCAGTCCGCGCAACAGATCGGGATGGACGCTGTAGGGGGCGTGCGGCGAGAGACCGAACCGCAGA
>JAPLOC010000189.1:859-1349 GCA_026692825.1 Planctomycetota bacterium
CCCCGACCGCGCCAGCGCCAGATGGTCGCGGGCCTGATCGAGCAACACCGGAATGCGTTCGGGGTTCAAGCCCAAGACTTCACGAAACGCGACCACGAACGGGCCATCGCCCGGATTCGAATCGGGTCGCCATTCCGCGCTGGTAATATCACCGAGGCAGGTTGTCCCGAGTCGGCCGCTCTCGATTGCGCCGCTCCAAACGGGGCCCGGTGTCGCGTGTCCCGCAAATCCACCGTCGCGCGGTCGTCCCCGGCGATGCGTCATGACAGACCGGATCCACTCGGTGAACGGCCGCATCGGCAACAGAGGTGCCGGGCAGTCACTGAGTTCCAAATGGGTATGCGCGTTGACCAGTCCCGGAACGATCGCGACGTTTTCCAGGTCAACAGCCTGGGGATCGCTCCGCGCGGAAAGTCCTGTAATCACGCCCCCCGCGATTTCGATCAAACCGTTTTCGATTGGGGGGCCACCCACCGGAAACACCCACCGG
>JAPLOC010000189.1:1368-5917 GCA_026692825.1 Planctomycetota bacterium
ACCCACCGGCCGCGCAGTTTGTGTGGTTGGTCGGGATCGCGAAATCGGATCATGGGATCACGTTGTCCGACAGGGAAGGACGAATCGATACCACGCAAATGTCTCTTTTTCGGCCGTGTGGAGGATAAACCGCAGGACACGAGTCTCGGCGCGCCCTAAACGAAAAATGGCGGGTGGAGGCTGAACGTTCAGCCTCCACCCGCACGCGGTCACACGTCAAATCACTTGTTGTTGATCGTCACGCCGGGGAAGTCATCGGTCCGGAACGGTGTCAGGGGGAGCCCCGCGCCGTTGAACATGTTGACCACCGGGTTGTTCGCCCAGCCGTAACGGACGGCGACCGGGTCGGCGATCCCCTCGGCCGAGACTGCGATCGTCCCGTTCTGCTGGATCGTCGCCTGAGCGTAAACCCACTTCTTATCGGCACCGCAGATCGCGAAGCCGCGCGGCGTCGGCACGTCGAACGGACGCCAGCCACGGTCGACGTAATCGAACGTCAACACAATCTTGTTGCCGTCCTTAGCCATCGACTTGTACTGCGGGCTATGGTGCGCAATGTTGACGCCATAATCCTTCGCGAGTGCCCAGCGGGCGAGCCGACGACCGACATCCACCTTGTTCATCGGGTGAATGTCTTTGCCTTCACCAATGTCGATGATGACCGCTTCACCCGTGTTCGGGAGTCGCGCCATGGTCATGGTCTGGGCTTCACGAAGTTCGGCCCAATCGCTTTCGCCCGGTTCTTTCGCTTCATTTGTGAAGTCAGCGAGCTGCACCCAGTAGAACGGGAAATCTCCCTGATTCCATTCCTTGCGCCAGTTGGAAATCATCAAAGGGAACAGATCGCGATACTGGTACGCCCGGCCCGCGTTCGATTCCCCCTGGTACCAGATCGCTCCCTTGATTCCGTAACCCAGGTGCGACTTCAGCACGCCGTTGTAAATGTTCGCGGGACGCGAGTTGCCACCCATCGGACCTTGCAGTCCGTTCAGTTGCTTCTTCTCGTCTTCGGTCAGGTCGTTCCCCTTCGCCTTGAGGTCGGCGTAGGTCTTTTCCATCCCCGCCCAACGGTCCATGAGGGGCTTGTACTTTTCGTCGGCGGCCAAAACGTCGCGATTGATCCACGCTTCACAGGCCGAACCGCCCCAGGCGTTGTTGATCATCCCGACGGGAACGTCGAGCGTCTGGTGCAACTGCCGGGCGAAGAAATACCCCACCGCCGACCAGTGCCCGATTTTTCCGGGAGCGCACACTTCCCACTGACGATCGTGCGACCAGATCGGGTCTTGCGTCCCCACCTGCGGGAAGTTGATCATCCGGATTTTGGGATACTTCGCCGCCAGGTTTTCGAGGTCGGGATCGGTCGACGAGTTGACTCCCCATTGCATGTTCGACTGCCCGGAACAGACCCAGACTTCGCCGACCAGGACATCTTCGAACTTGATGTTGTTCACAGTCAGGGTCAGCGGATCCCCCAGCGCGAGCGGGTCGAGCATCACCGACCACTGTCCCTTCGCGTCGGCGGTCGTTTTGTGCGACTGCCCGCCAATGGTGACGGTGACCGCTTCACCAGCCGTCGCGGTGCCCCACACCTTGTTCTTCTGCTTTTGTTGCAGAACCATGTGGTTGCCAAAAATGTTAGGCAACTTGACCTCAGCCTGAACGGCCGTGGTGAGTGCCGCCAGCGCGAGCGTGGCGAGCGCCAGACCGCGAAGCGACCGTCGAATCGAAACAAGCATGGAGTGGCTCCTATGTTGAGTGGAGAAACAGCAAGAACGGTTCGCGGGGAGTATATCGAACCGCTGACGTTGATCCCATCGAACCAAGCTGCTCCGGCCACGAAGCGGAAACCGTCCGCCATTTCCTGCCGGGCTCGGCTCGGGCTCAATGTCTCAATTCCGGCCGGGTGGTGTATAAACCCCGCTCGGCTTCAAATCAGACGATTCGCGTCCCCAGCCCCCATCCGGCTAGTGGTGATGTCCTTCATTCCCCTCAGGGAATTTGAATGTCACCCCTTTGTATTCCTTGCCACCGACCGTGATCGAATCAAGAGCTGCGTCGAAATGTTCGGCCCCCTTGAGTTCCTCGATCGTCGCCACGAATTCCGATGCGGCTCCGTCTTTCGCGTCAACTGCGGTCAGGGTCACTTCCTTCGCTTCCGGAAGATCGACCCCTTCCTTTTCGATCGTGACGGCGATTTTCAGTTCGGCATGCTTGACCGCGACCGCCTCATGGGCGTGGTCGTCAAGAACGTAGGCGGTCAACTTTCCCGTTTCCTTGTCGAGGACAAATTCGACATGGGCCGCCTCGTCCCCCACCACCACCAGCGCGCCGCCGTGCGGTGCGTCATGGTCGTGATCGTGGTCATGGTCGTGATCATGATCGTCGTGGGCACCGGCTGATTTTGACGGGGAGGCTCCCTCAGGAGAGGTTTTCGCGGGAGGAGCGGCAGCCGGTTCGCAACCAGCCAGCGAAGTCAAAGCGCACGCCCCAATAACCACACCCGTCTTCAGCCAGCGTCCGTCGGCAACTCGAACCATGATCTCGTACTCCTGTGTCCACAGCGCACCCGGTGCGCGTTCTGAATCCATTGACAATCACAACGACGGAAATGATAGGTCGAGTGGGAGATTGTGACAATCGATTGGCGTGCCAGTGGAGTTCGGCGTAATCTGTCGATAGAAATCGCGTCCGACTTCGAAAGGCTTCCCCCGTGCGACTGAAGTACTGGCACCCAGCGCTCGCCTCGTTCCGCCCCCAATTCCCCCAACGGGTTTTGTGTTGCGGACTGGTCCTCGTCGCGGCGGTCCTCGGGTGTGATCGCGCTCCGTCGGGAATTCCTGCCACAGCTCCCGCCGACGGCGGATCGGGAAAATCGGCGGAAGAGGGGAAAAAAGCGGCAGAAAAGGAAGCTGGAACCAAAAAGCCTGGCCCGCGAATTCCCAAAACCGCGACCGGGCCGGGGCCGATTCGGTTCAGCGAAATGACCGCCACCAGTGGTGTGGACTTTGTCCATGAAAGTGGTGATTTCAGCGAAAAACCTTTCCCGGCGGCGAACGGCAGCGGCGTCGCCACGTTGGACTTCGATCTCGATGGCTATGTCGATCTGTTCTTCCTCACGGGTTCACGAAGTGTGTTTGATCCCGAGTGGAAGGAACAGCCCCGAAACCGTTGCTATCGCAATCGGGGCGACTGGAAATTCGCCGACGTCACCGACGCCACTGGACTGGGACACCGTGGGGCGAGCGCGGGGGTCGCGGTGGGTGATTTTGACGGCGACGGGTTTCCCGACGTATTCGTCAACTGTTTCGGTGCCGACAAGCTTTACCGGAACCTGGGGGATGGGACTTTTCGGGACATCAGCGACCCAAGCGGCGTCAGTGCCGACACTCTCTGGGGAACCAGTGCCGCCTTTCTAGACTACGACGGAGACGGGCTGCTCGATTTGTTTGTCGTGAATTACTCGACCTGGACCATGGAGACGAATCGCTACTGTGGCGATCGATCGCGAGGCGTGCGGACGTTTTGCTCCCCCACCAGTGTCGATCCTGCTCCATCGGTACTGTACCACAACGAGGGAGACGGCCGGCTTGTCTCCGCAGGAGAGCAGGCGGGGGTCGCCGGGCGATTGGGGCGAGGGCAGGGAATTCTGGTTTGCGATTTCAACGACGACGGTTGGCCCGACGTCTACGTGGCGAATGACATGAACCCCAATTTCCTGTATGTGAACGATGGTCACGGGAAATTCCGGGATGTCTCCGAGGCTTCGGGAGCCGACGTCGATTACAAAGGGGCCTCGCAGGCGGGCATGGGGATCGCGCTGGCGGACGTGAATCGGGACGGCCGGTTTGATTTGTTCGTGACCAACTACGAAGGGGAACACAACGCCTACTACGAAAATCAGGGGGAGCTTCAGTTTCAGGATGTGAGTCGTTCGCGGGGACTGGCCGCCGAGAGTATCCCGTGGGTCGGATGGGGAACCGCACTTGTGGACTTTGATCTGGACGGTTGGCCAGACTGTCTGGTGACGAACGGACATACGGACAACAACTTCCACGAAATCGGGAGGGATTCGCCGTATGAACAGCCTCCCGGGGTGTGGCATAACAAGAAGGGGCGGTTTACGTTTGCGGGCGGGGACGGGGCGGGCGCATATTTTGGGGCGCTGCATGTGGGACGAGGGCTGGCGGTCGCCGACCTCGATAATGATGGCGACCAGGATGTTGTCATCGTTCATCAGGATGGGCCACCAGCGATCTTGCGGAACGACCGATTGGCAGGGACTGCGGAAGATTCCGCCACGACCAGCGTGCTGCTGATCGGCCGAGCGGGAAACCGCGACGCAGTGGGCGCGGTGGTGCGAGAGCTGGAGGTCAGTCCGGCGCGAATCTGGTGTCAGGTAAATGGGGGAAGCTACGCTTCGGCGTCTGAGAAGCGAGTCCACCTGGGGAAGTCTGGGTCTGCGGCCCCGCAAAGTACCCGGCGAATTTCGGTACTGTGGCCGGGGGGCGGCAGAAGTGAACATACGCTTCCCGCCAATTCGCGCGAG
>JAPLOC010000190.1:0-18901 GCA_026692825.1 Planctomycetota bacterium
GCGATTAACCACGACCCGGCAATCACGTTTTTGCAGACCGGCGCGCAGCTTTCGGGACGACCGAGCATTGGAGCCTGGGTTCATTATGGACTGGGAAGCGACAACGAAAACCTGCCGGCGTTTGTGGTTCTGATCACGCGAGGCAAAGGGGATCAGCCGTTGTATTCTCGGTTGTGGGGTAGCGGATTCCTGCCATCACGCCATCAGGGGGTGCAATTTCGGGCCGGTAAGGAACCGGTGCTGTATCTCGACAACCCCCCAGGAACCACAGCCGGTTCGCGACGTCAAATGCTCGACCGGTTGCGCGATCTTCATGAGACTTCGCGCGATGAACTGCACGATCCCGAACTCGACGCGCGAATCGCGCAATACGAGATGGCGTATCGCATGCAGATGAGTGTTCCGGAAGCGGTCGATGTCTCGGGCGAGCCGCAGCATGTTCTCGATCTCTATGGCCCCGATGTCACCAAACCCGGGACGTTCGGCGCGAATTGCCTGCTGGCGCGCCGACTGGCCGAGCGCGGCGTCAAGTTCATTCAGCTCTATCATCAGGGCTGGGACCAGCACGGCAATCTCCCGAACGCGATTCGCACGCAGTGCAAAGAGACCGATCAGCCCGCCGCCGGCTTGTTGCGCGATCTGAAGCAACGCGGTTTGCTCGACGACACGCTGGTGGTTTGGGGAGGCGAGTTCGGCCGGACGAACTACTCGCAAGGGAAACTGACGGCGACTGACTATGGTCGCGACCATCATCCGAGGTGTTTTTCGATGTGGCTGGCGGGGGGCGGAATCCAGGGGGGTACAACGCATGGTGCCACCTGCGAATGGGGCTACAACATCGTGGAAAACCCCGTCAGTGTTCACGATCTCCACGCCACAATGATGCATCTGTTGGGTGTCGATCATGAGCGGCTGACGTACAAATACCAGGGTCGACGATTCCGGCTGACCGATGTTTCCGGTGAAGTGGTCCGACCTGTGCTGGCGTGATTTCGATATCATCGGCCACGACGCTGTCTGGCTGATAGCCAGTGTTTGGAGACGACCGCCGAATATCGCGGCGTCGTTCTCCCCGTTTCGATTCCCGCGTTCTCCAACTTCTTCGAGTTCATTCATGCCCCGTGTCGTTCTCGCGATGAGCGGTGGAGTCGACAGCTCCGCTGCCGCTGTCTTGCTGCGCGAGCAGGGATACGAGGTGATTGGGCTCTTCATGCGATCGGGAGCCGCTGAAGAGCAGGTCTGCGCCACGGGTTCGACGGATCTGCCGATTGTGGCCTCGGCCCCGCATCGTCAGGGATGCTGTTCTGCGAGTGACGCCGCCGACGCTCGACGCGTGGCCGATCAGCTCGATATTCCGTTTCACGCGCTGAATTTCCGTGATGCGTTTGGGCGCATCAAAGACTACTTCACTGACGAGTATCTCGCCGGCCGGACCCCGAATCCGTGCGTGATGTGCAATAACTGGCTGAAGTTCGGCAAGTTGTGGGAATTCGCGAAGCAGATTGGAGCCGAGAAAATTGCGAGCGGGCATTACGCCCAGGTTTCGGCCATTGATGCGAGTGAGACTCCCGCATTGCGCCGGGGACTCGATCCCGACAAGGATCAATCGTACGTGCTGTTTGGCATCTCGCGGGAGATTTTGCCCCACGTTCTATTTCCCGTGGGGGGGCACACGAAACCGCAGATCCGCGCGCTGGCGGAACGAGCGGGGCTGCGGGTGGCGAACAAGCCCGACAGTCAGGAGATCTGTTTTGTGCCGGACCAGGATTACGCCGGGTTCATCCGCCGATATCGCGGCGAGCAGGAAACGGCGGGGGAACTGGTCGACACGTCGGGGAAAGTGGTTGGTCGGCACGATGGATATGAGAAGTTCACCATCGGGCAACGGCGCGGACTGGGGGTCGCGTTTGGGGGAGGGCCACGGTATGTCGTGGAAGTTGATGCCAAATCAAAGCGGGTTGTCATCGGTGTGAAGGAGGATCTGGCGCGGGGCGGTCTGACAGCCGATCGCTTGAACTGGCTGGTGACCGGCTTGCCCGAGACGTTTTCGTGTCACGCCCAGATTCGGTACTCGCACGAGGCGACGCCGGCGTTCGTGGAACGCATGGGCGACGATCAGATCGCAGTTCGGTTTGAGGAGCCCCAGTTTGGCGTCGCTCCCGGGCAGGCGGTGGTCCTGTATGAGGGGGACCGGGTTCTGGGTGGGGGATGGATTGCGACAACACACCGTGATTGCCTCGACCCAACGTAGCTCCGTCGGTCAGCGAACACCTGCCTCGTCAAAAAAATGACGTGCGGCCCTGCCGCTGATTTCTGTTCGCTGCAACAATTCGTTCGCGATCAGTTCGACCGCCCGCCAGACCTCTTCGCGGTCGAGCAGGTTTTCGATCTTGTCAAGCAGCCGACGCTCCAGACGCTCGGCTTTCCGATCGTTCCCGGCCCGCAAAAGCGCGAGTTTTCGCACATCCCGCAAATCCTGGGCTGCCGCTCGCCAGCAGTACTCCCCCGAGTGTCGTGCCTCAGCCGCTGGCCCTCCCAGCAGAATCAGCATTTCCGTTTCCAGAGTGTCCTGCTTGGGACCGAAGGATCCCTTGCGAACTTCGCAATGCCCCAGCCTCAGGCGGTTGGGGAGAATGCTGACTTTGCCCACCGGCCGGCCGTGCAGCAACGCCACGACGGCGTGACCGGCTTCATGAAACGCAGTAGCGGATTGGTCGGCGGGAACTGTCATGGAATCGAATTCGCGTGAATCGCAAATACTCGCTCAGTGGAACCAGTAGGAATAGATGCGCCCGTTCTGAAGGGTGAACCGCAGCGACACCGGCTTCCCCACGTGCGCCTCGGTCGCGCCTGGTTCCCATTCGATTTCGCCCCTCGGTCGATCTCCCGTGAGTGGTTTTGATGTGGCGAGACTCGAACCGGCGGCGTCGAGCAACTCCGCCCGCAGTTCGCCTTCGCGCACGTTCCCGTTGACGAACAGACGACCCGCCGGCAGGATGAAGCGCTTGGTCGTCACGCGGCCCGGCTCACTCCCCGCCACCAGTGACGCAAAGCCGTCACGTCGCAAGACTGCGAGGCAGATACCCCCCGCGTCTCGATCGCGACCTGGGACCGGCACGGTCTCTCCGGTGGGGTAGTTTCCCTTGTAATCGAAGTTGCTCCGATACTTGAGCCCCGTGTAGTAGAACCACAATTCATCCTCCCGCACGACCGGAGCCGACGGACTGATCAGTTGCGTCAGATCGTACGCTCCCGAATCGACATGCGACGGCCCGATGAATGTCTGCCGATCTCCCAGCCGGTGCCACGTTTTCAAATCGCGGCTCATCGCCAGTTGAATAAGATGAAAGCCATCGGTGTTCGGGTAATTTGGAACCTTGCCCGTGGCGTGAAACATCGCGGGAGTTCCCAGATAGACTCCTTCGTACCAGAAGACTCCCATGTTGTAGACATCGACTTTGTACACATCGGGACTATGGTACCGCAGTGGCTCCAATGATCTGTCCGCGATCCGGGATTCGATATTCCGTTTTCCCAGTTCCTGGTCGCGGTCGTCGGCATGAAACACCAGCCCCAGATCATTCCAGGTACGAAAATCCCGGCTTGTGGCGAGCGCCACTGCCCGCCCGTTGGGGCCTCCCCGCTTCACCGTGTGGATAAACAGTCCATCGTCAGGATGGTAACTGAAATTCCCTTCGTCCGAACTGGTGATCGCGGGAAGGTCCAGCTTGGTCCAGTGAAACCCATCGGGAGAGACCGCGAAGCCGTCATTCAGCAAGGGCGCTTTGAACCGCCACGCGGGATCGGTTTCTTTCGAGTCAATCACCGCCATGTCAATTCGGCGATTCGGATTGGGAAGCGGCTGCCAGTTCAATCCATCCCGGCTTTCCCACAGCATCTGATCGATCGTGATGACCCACAACAGATACCGCTTGTTCGCCTCATCCCACACGGGGGCAGTGCGGGTTTGAACCGCCTTTTTCGGATCGGGGCTCCGAATTACCGCGCCTCGTTTTTCCGGCGTATGGAACACCCGCTGCAATCCCGTCTGGTGGGCAATCCCGTGGTCATCCAGAAACAACTGCCGACGGTTTGGTGTAACCGTGAATTCGCTCGAATCCGTCGCGGTTTCCTGACAGGGGATCCTATCGTCGGCGAATGCAGTTCCAACCAACAGCAGGAAAACGCCGACGATTCGCATGAGTCCCGTACGCACTGATGTCTCGTTCATGAATGGTGTCATTGACCTGAGGCTCCTGGGAAACTCGTTGTAGGCGCGACGCTCTGCGGCTCGCCTCAGCGCACCGCAGGTGCCGGTCGAAAGCGTTGCCTGATGACCGATTCCTCGTGAGACGCTGTCTCGGTACGCGACGACGAGCGCTCCTGAGAAACGACTGCGGCAGAGCCGACTGGGAGAGTGTAGCGTGGATTTCAATCCACGCGATCCTCCGTCAACCTTTCCATACGACAATTGCCGCCTCAAAACGCGGTCCCCCGGCGGACTGACCATTCGTGACCACTCCTATTGTTTCCCGTGCGAACCAGGAGGCAGAACCGAATCCCCTCCGTTCAAAATAGGGAATGATTTGGACAAAACGCGTCGTTTCCCAAACCGACATCACGGAACCAACCAACGTGAAGAGGAAAATCGCGATTGCGATGGCAGTGACCAACGGCGGGGCGTTCCAGCGGAACTCCATCGCCTTGGCGCAGGCGGCCAATGCCCCGGTTGCTCCCGTAAAAAACAAGGCGGATCGGCGTGCGCTTCGCACGGCGGCGTAATATCGGGGCGGCAAGAGGGACGGTGTCGTGTTAGGTAGCACCATGGTTCAGTCCACGCGCCACCAGAAAATCGCATTCAGCCGCTGTCGGATCGCTTCGCAGCCAATTCATCAGTCGATCGGCTTGTTCCTCATCGCGACAAATCACTGAAACAGTCGGTCCCCAGGAAGTCTGCGCGACTCCAGGATAACCCTCCCGTCGGAGTCGCCCGGCGAGTGCTTCCATCTGGGGATGTGCGAACACCCCGCCCTGAACAGGTGCAAAGTAACGCCCCACAAGTGTCCCGAATTCCCAGAGCGAGACCGCGAATCGATCGATGTCAGATTCAAGTGCCGCGGGAATCAACTCTCGAACGGCCAGATTGCAGAGGCGGTCGGTCGTCGCCTCGGGCATCGGCGGCAGGTTTTTGAACGCCGCCACTTCTTGCGTCCCCGAAATCCCCGGCTTTCCCAAGGGACGTATCAAGGCAAATCGCCACTCCTCCGGGATCGCGACTCGCGCGACGAGCGGGCTGATCGCGTCGGAAGTACGTTTTCCCGCTTCCAGCAGCAGCCCCCCCACTTCGAAACCATGCACGCCGATCGCCGACCGATTACCTCGCCCCGAGCGTCGGGCCAGCTCGGTCGACGGGACGTGTTCTTCTCCCACGACTTTCGCCACCACACGAGCGACCGCCAGACCCAATTGCGTTCCCGAACCGAAGCCGGAATGCGCGGGAGGAGCCCGCCGGAGTTGCAATCGCAATGGAACGCCCGGCGGGGTCGCATTGCCGTGGTCGCGGCACTTCCGCAGCAATCCGGTCAGTCGCGAGATCCAGTCGGCAGGGGCGTCGATCTGGTCGTGTTTCGCGACTTCGGCGAACAGCTCGAATCCGGGGCGATCAATCATCGCCCCCAACCCTCCAAACTGACGGCCGACCGTGTCGCCGAAGCTCAGCAATCCAAAATGCAGCCGGGCTCCGGTTCGAACCGTGAACGCCTCTTCCAACCGCCGTCCCCCCACCACATCTCCCTGTCAAACTGTCCGCAACTCGCCGCATCCATTCGCCAAACTGTCGGCTATTCGGGAAGTGGCTTGCCACGGGTCTCCGGCGCCAGCCAGATCACCAGCAGGCCGAGTACATAGACAAGGCTCATCGTGCTGCAGGCGGCGGGCAATCCTCCAGCGACATGCACACCGATCAAATCGAATCCCTTGGGGAACATCGCCGTCAACACTCCGGCCTGGAGTGCGCCAATCGCCGCGAGAATACGGCCGAAGTTGAATCCAAATCCCTGACCGGTCGCGCGGACCGCTGTACCAAACAGTTCGGGCAAGTAGAGCGGGAGCCAACCGTAGAACGACGCGGTTGTGGCCCCCAACAGGAAGACCGAAAACAGGAACTTGCTGTCGTAGGCCGAATTCCCCACATAAAACCACAACGAAGCCGACAGCGACAACACGCAGAGGAAGAAATACGTGATTCGGCGGCCGAACCGGTCGCATGCGAGTGCCGCGACAATCGTTCCGACGCAGGCTCCCAGCGCCGACCAGATTTGAGTCCACTGAGGCGCTGTGCTGCCCGGGACTGAAGCCGTGAGCTCTCCAGCCCATTTGGCGGCCCACTGAGCGGAGGCCCAGGTCCCCAGCAACGCGATTCCCGCGAGGAGGGCGGCCAACAGCATTCGTCCCAAAATAGGACGCCAAGCTTGGGGATTCCCACTGTCGCGAGTCAGTCGTTGAACGAACCGCAGCATGGGATAGGTATATCCAATCGTGGCAACAACCAGGCCAACTCCGATTGAAGAAAATCGGACAGTCTTCAGATTGGTCGCGAACAGAGAATCGGGATGCGTGACGCTCCAGTCCTCGGACCAGACCCAGACGATCAGCGCCGGTCCCAAAGCCCCGAGTAACACGCCGAGAAGGTCCGCAGCTTTCCAATTCGACGTCGTGCCCCGGTCCTGTTCATGCTGCCATTTTTCCGACTCGGGAACAAACAGTCGGAAGAAGAAAGTCAGTAGAGCGGGGGTTGTTCCCAAAATCATGAGCAGTCGCCAACCTCCGAATGCGACCAGCGAATCGACTAGGTCTTTTTTGAGGCCCCAGTCCAGCAGTGTTCGTCCAACTCCGGTCAACATGGCCGCCAATCCCAGTCCAATGAAACCGACCAGCATGTACCCGACATTCGCGGCCGCTCCAATCAGGCCCGCCATCAGACCACGCGAGCGATTGGGCCACACTTCCATCACCAATGCGACGCCCAGCGCCCATTCTCCCCCCATCCCAAGCGACGCGATGCACCGCAGAATCGCCAGTTGCAATGGCGTCTGCGCGAAGCCGCAAAATCCGGTGAAGACCGCATAGGTCAGTACCGACAACGACATCGCTCGCACTCGCCCGATTCGGTCGCCCAACCAGCCAAACAGCACACCGCCGGTCGCCGCCCCCACAAGGAACATCGCCAGGACGATCCCGAAATACAGCGCGACCGCATCTTTTTGGGGTTGATCCAGTTGTGCTCCAAATCCCAGCAGATCTTGAATCGCCGGCCGCCCAACCTGCGAGAACAATCCCATCTCGGCTCCGTCAAACAGCCAGCCCAACAGGGCGGCCACCAGGGCCATCCAGCGACCAAACGCCGAGATCCCCGTCGAGGGAGTACCCGGAACGGCTGACGGGTTCGGAAGGGGTGCGGTCGTCATGCGGGTTTTTCCGTCAGCTTGGGTTCAACGTCGAACAATCGCGATACGGTTTCGGCTGGCGGTGGCGTGGTGATCAGACTGACCGCAACTCCCGCGATCAATGAAACGGCCAGTCCCCAAATCAGGGGATCGACTCCCAGCAGAAAATACGGTCGGAACGCCGAGGCGGCTCCGATGTTCTGTTCGCCAAATCCTTGCGAGCCCAGGATGTACAGCATCACCATCGTCCCGGCTCCGCCCAACATCGAGGAGATCATCCCAGCGACCGTCGCCCGTCGCCAGAACGCCAGCATGATCGCGGGGATGCAGAATGTCGCCGCGGCACCGGTCCCGCTAAACACCACAATCACCTGCAAGTACGCCACCGGGCGAATGTTCGCCAGAACCGCGATCACCCCCACCCCAATCATCACCATGTACGACATTCGCCGAAGGGTCTGCGACGGGGCGTGCGGATTGATGAAGCGCTGATAGACGTCGCGCACCAAGCCGGAAGCGATCACCACCAGATACGAACTGACCGTCGCCATGACGGCACCGAACGGAGCCGCCAGAATCAGCCCCGCGATCAGCGATCCCCCGGGGAGTTTGGCCGTCGTCATGATCGACAGTTCGGGAATGATTGAATCAGTCTTCCCGGCCGGCAGATCGATGAGTGCCCGACCGCAGATGCAGATCACCACCAGCGGCAGATAGATCATCAGGTTGTAGCCGGCGAGCAGGTAAATCGATTTGCGGATCACTCCGGTCGATTTTCCCGCCATGATCCGGACCATGCCAGCGGGCGAACCAACTCCCGAATAGACCCAGACCCAGAAAAACGAGAACGCCAGACTCACGGGAAGAAATTGTCGACCGATCCCCGTGGGATCATAGCCCGGGCCGTACGCATACGTCGGACCGAGTTTGGCCACCGCCGCCGTCGTTGCCAATTCGGGACCACCGGACGCGGAGACCACCAGAACCAGAAGCAACATCACCCCGACCAACATCATCACACTTTGGAACAAGTCGGTCCAGACCGCCGCCAGAAACCCTCCCAGCAACGTGTAACTCACCACAGTCAGTGTGAAGACCCCAAGTCCAATCAAGTACTGCCAGTCAAGCTGCTCGGCGGCACCCACGATCGCGACCGCGTGTTGCTTGACCCCTTCTTCGGGGAGTACCTTCGCAAGTTCCGCGCGTAAGTCTTTTTCCGAATCGAATCCCTTGTCATCGAGTGCCGCCAGTTTCTCGACAGTCTCCGCGGGGATTCCCTGATCTTTCAACGATTCCCGGGCGTCGGTCGTCAGCTTGAATGCAGGAATGTCCTCTGCCATTTCTCGCGAGCCGGCCCCAGGCCATGAGTGCTTCATCACGACGGCCCCCGCTTTAAACTGCGCCACCATCATGAACGACATGTAGAACATGATCAGCAGCGACGCGAGCAGGCCCAGCATGGGACTGTCAAATCGCGACCGAAACAGGTCGCGGTTCGGCGGGAGAGGTGGGCCATGCGTTTCCCAAGGATGCCAAACCCGGTGATCGGCACCACCATATAGCCACAGATCCACAACGCGACGACCCAGCCGTGGGAATACACCAGCGACGGGAACCCCATGAAGGTTCCGCCCGACTGCACGGTGGCAGTGAGGGCGAGAGCCCAGGCCCCCAGCCCCCGGTTCCCCAGGAAGAACCCCTTCATGAAGCTGCTTTTCTGCATCGCCTTATTGGCGAGCCAGCCGATCCACATCGAGGCGAGAATGAAGACCACCAGCGCCGCCAGCGTTCCAAAGTCGGAGGGCTGCGTCGTCTTGACGGCGAACAACGGGAGCGAGATCAAATGGTTCATCGGGTCAACCCCCCAATCCGAGTTCGTCTTCCTGCTCGGGCAGTTCTTCGCCCAGATCTTCATCACACATGAAGGTCGCCCCAAACCACAGCGACACAGCGCTGCAGACCACCCACGGAGTCAACACCCCCCAGAAAACCCAATCGGGGAAGCCGAGAACGAATTTCAAGTCCTCGGCGGACCGGCCATAACCAAACACGGAACAGTACCCGATGGTGTAGGTCATGGCGGCCAGCCAGATGCCAAACACCACCAGTGCCTCGCGGCGGGCACTCCGAACGGCGGGATCTTCGTTTGATGTAGTCATGATGCGGCATCCTAACCGACACTCGAACGGTTGTGTACCGACCCATCGAAAAGAACGCATGTCAGAACTGGTGTTTGCCAATTCCGGGGGATTGCTAGAATCCCCGCCCCACCCTGTTCCCTTGGGAATGCACAATGAGAATTCGCAGCCGACTGCTGACAGTCGTGGCTGGCTGGACCGCCGCCGTGGTGTTTCGGGCCTTGGCCCGCACAATGAAATTCGAATTCGTCGCTGACGAACCGGGTCTCGACCCGACACGCGCTCACCCAGCCCCCTGTGGCGGCACTTGTCAGCAAGCACCAGGATGGATCGTACCTCACCGAATTCATGCAGCGGAGCGGAATCCGTGCCGTCCGCGGCTCGACCGCCCGCGGCGGTGACCAAGCGTTGCGGGAACTGCTGCACGTACCCGACAACTGCAATATCTTCATCACCCCCGACGGGCCGCGCGGGCCCCACCATCAGTTGAAGTCGGGAGTGATCTATCTGGCTTCGCGGTCGGGCCGACCAATCATTCCGGTCGTCAGCGCGGTCCCGAAGTCGCGTTACGGGAACGGCAGTTGGACGGGACTCGTGATCCCGAAAATGTTCTCCACCTGCTATTTCCGAATCGGCCGACCGTACGTCGTTCCCGCGAACGCCACCCGCGAGGAACTGGACCACCACCTCGCGAACCTGCAGCGCGAAATGGAACGGCTCGAAGCCGACATTAACCAGATTCTCTCGACACGCGGGCATGCGACGATCATGAAGTTCGAGCCGAAGTCCAACCCGAAACCACAAAAACGCAAAGCCGCTTAGCCTGCGGATTCCCCCAGTGAATTCAAGAATTCTGGTTCGCAATTTCATCTTGCATGTGGGATACGGTCTCGGTATCGTCATGACTCCCCGAAATCGAGAACTTTGTTAAAGGCTTGGTTTCAGAGGGGAACTGGAACTCGAAACTTCTCCCGGTCAGGATTGACCGCGAACACGGAGACTCACGGATGAGTACGTTGCGATTGTTCAGCCCCACCGAGCTTTCGATTTGCTCTGTGGACGATGCCGAGGTGACTGTTGAGGGGGCCGAAGCTCCAGTCATTCTTTCGTTTCCCTCGCGTGCGACACTTCCCAGTTCGCAGTATCGGGCGATCGGACTGTTCCGCGGATCCCGCGCACTGAACGAACCGCTGGAACGGGCGAGGCAACTCCACAAGAACCGGCACTGCCCCTGCTGTCAACGGGGTGGGGTGATCCCGCGCGAGGAGTTCGCTCTCGCCAAGACGAGCGACTGTATGCCAACCCCCGGGGCTGGCCGCCTGACGGGATTTGATTGCCGTCATTGCGGGCATGAGTGGGGAGTGGTTTGACCTACTCTCGCGAACTCTTCCAACGCCATCCCTACGACATTGCGAAACAGGTCTCTCAACTCAGGCCTGAACTTTGTGCGAAACTCACAGATCGTCGAATGACCAGGCTGCCGCCCTTCCATCAGCCACATCACGTCGATCGCGTGCTCGGCCACGTATTCCAGCCGACGGCTCGAACGGACCGCCACGCAAGTATACAAATGCACAGATAGATTATCAAGGGGGAGGTTTTGCTTTTTTTGACGAAAACGACAGTCCCCGAACCGGATGGGGTCTAAGGACGCGAATCGTCAGATTTGACGACTTGCGGAGCATAATTGAGCGTTTCGCGAGAACCAGTGGTCGTGGAGACTTCGTAGTCGCGTTTCGCGCGTGTGGTTCGCAGGACAGGTCCCTACGGGAGAAACCCGTGTATTACGATCCACGCTTTGGGGGCTATTTCCCCTATTTCCCCTTTTTGGCCAGCGCGAGCCGTTTGCGCGCTTTTGCCAGTTCCGCCGCCTTGGACGCAAATTCGTCGTCGGTCTTTGCCACCCGGACCTTCGCCGCCTGCAACTCGTCCTCAACCGCTTTCGTGCTGAGCGATTCAGCCGTCACCGCCCGATTCGTCAGAACCGATACCACTGGCCCCTTCACCTGCACGAAGCCGCCATCAATGTAATAGCTGCGCGTCGTTCCCCCCTGAACCAGTCGCAACTCCCCCGCACCGAGCCGTCCCACGGCGGGAGCCCGCATCGGATAGATCCCCAACTGGCCGTCGAACATCGGCAGCCGAATCGAGTCGACCGGTTCGTTCAGCAGCGTGGTCTCCGGGGTGACCAGCACAATCTGCAGATTCTTCGAGGCGGCCATGAGACGAATGTGGGGTCAGGGATTACGGGTCGAGGTTCTGAAATCTGTCCCCGGTGTGGTTTTCACCGGGGAATCGATGCCAATCGGCACTAGTTCGCGGCGGCCATCGCCTTCGCCTGCTCGGCGGCTTCCTGGACACCACCGACGTACATGAACGCCGACTCGGGAAGGTGGTCCCACTTGCCGTCGCAGATTTCTTCGAAGCTCTGAATCGTCTCGGCGAGCGGGGTGATCTTCCCCGCCTTTCCGGTGAACACTTCCGCCACCAGGAACGGCTGCGACAGGAAGCGTTCGATTCGACGAGCGCGATTCACGACCTGTTTGTCTTCTTCGCTCAACTCGTCCACACCCAGAATCGCGATGATGTCCTGGAGTTCGCGGAAGCGTTGCAGAATCTGCTGTACCCGACGGGCCGCTTTGTAGTGCCGTTCGCCCACGTACTGCGGATCGAGAATTCGGCTCGACGAGGCGAGCGGATCGATGGCGGGGTAAATCCCCTTTTCCGAAATGCGGCGTTCGAGATAAATGAACGCGTCCAAGTGAGCGAACGCAGTCGCGGGGGCCGGGTCGGTCGGGTCGTCGGCGGGGACGTACACGGCCTGCACCGAAGTGATGGCCCCGTTCGTCGTCGAGGTGATCCGTTCCTGCAGCTCACCCAGCTCCGTTCCCAGCGTCGGCTGGTAACCCACGGCACTCGGCATACGTCCCAGCAAGGCCGACACTTCCGAACCGGCTTGCGAGAAACGGAAAATGTTGTCGATGAACAACAGGGTGTCCGCACCCGTCGCGTCGCGGAACCACTCGGCCATCGTCAGAGCCGACAGGGCGACGCGGAGCCGGGCACCGGGCGGTTCGCTCATCTGGCCGAACACCATCGTCGTCTGCTCGATGACGCTACGACCAGTCTGGCCGATCTTGGTGTGCTGCATTTCGAGCCACAGGTCGTTTCCTTCACGGGTGCGTTCACCGACGCCGGCGAACACCGAGAAACCACCGTGGGCACTGGCGATACGAGCGATCAGCTCGGTCAAAATAACGGTCTTACCCAGACCGGCACCACCGAACAGACCCGCTTTTCCACCGCGAACGAACGGGGTCAGCAGATCGATAACCTTAATCCCCGTTTCGAAGACTTCGGTCTTGGCGCTCAATTTGTTGAGGTCGGGAGCGTGCCGGTGAATCGGCCAGCGCTCTTCGCAATTCACTTCACCCCGGCCATCAATCGGGTCGCCGGTGACGTTGAACACCCGGCCCAGAGTTCCCTTGCCAACGGGAACGGACACGGGAGCGCCGGTGTCGATGACTTCCATCCCGCGCACGAGACCGTCGGTGGAACCGAGCGCGACGCAACGCACCCGGCTGCCGCCCAAGTGCTGCTGTACTTCTCCCGTCAGGTGAATCTCGACCCCTTTGAAATTCGAGTCGATTTTGACGGCGTTGTAGATCTCGGGGAGGTGGTCGTCGGGAAATTCGCAGTCGAAGGTCGAACCGATGACCTGCGTGATTTTACCGTGGACTGCCGATGCTGTGGTCATGTCTGTCTTCCGAGAGCTGAGGGACCGCAAAAGGGTCGTATCGGTCTTCGTTGTCTGGATGAATTGTCTGGAGCTGTACTCGGGAACGCAACGAGGCTTACTTCAAAGCCTCGGCACCGCCGATGATTTCGCTGAGTTCACTGGTGATCTGTGCCTGGCGGGCACGGTTGTATTGCCGACTGAGCGAGCTTATCATCTCACCCGCGTTCTCCGTGGCCCCCTTCATGGCGACCATTCGGAAGATCTGTTCCGACACCGCCGCGTCCAGGAAACACTTGAACAACCGCGCTTTGAATGCGGCGGGAAGAATCTCTTCGAGAATCTCTTTCGCCGACGGAAGGAATTCGTAGTCAACCGTCGCCGCCGCCGCTCCGGTCGTTTTCACTTGCGGCTTCGCCAATGGCAGAATCGACTCAAGCGTGGCGACTTGTTTCGCGGGCGAAAGAAACTTCACGTACGCGACATCGATGAAATCGATAGTTTTTGCCGTGTATTCGGAGATAAACCGGGTGGCGATCGACTCGACTTCGTCAAACCGAGGCTTGTCTTCGAAATTCGTGTAGGTCTTGTCGTACTCAATCTTCTGGAACTTGAGGAAGTTGATTCCCCGCTTTCCAGAAACTTCAATCCGCAACTGCTGACCGGCCGCCTTCGCGTCGCGCAGCCGTTGCTGAACCAGTTTCAACACGCCCGCGTTGTAACCACCACACAATCCACGATTCGACGTCAGGATCAACAATACGCCCGACTTCTGTTCGGTTCGTCCTTCGAGCAGCGGATGCACGAAGTCGGTCGCCGACGAGGCCAAGTCAGCCGCCAGCTCGGCGATCTTATTGGTGTACGCCGACGCCTGGGTGGCGCGGTCCATCGCCTTCTTGAACCGCGCGGTGGCGATCAACTCCATCGTCCGCGTGATTTTGCGGATGTTTTTGACCGCTTTGAGCCGTTTAAGTACGGCGCGTGCTTTCGCCATGGCGGTGCCAGGGGGGCTTCAGTGGGTTGCGGAAAGACGAGTGACTAAAAAATCGGGTGACTCAACAGACGAGTGACACCGACGGGACTACTTGGTGGCGTCGGCGTAACGCTTCTTCCACTCTTCCAACGCGGCGCGCAGAATCTTTTCGGTGTCGTCCGAAATCGCCTTGGTATCGACAATCGCCTTGCGGACTTCCGACTTCTCTTCCCGCAGGAAACGAATCAGATCCTTCTCGGCGTCCAGCACCTTGTTCACCGGAACGGCGTCGAAGTAGCCTTGTGTGCCGGCGAAAATGCTGATCACTTGGTCGGCGAAGTGCAACGGCTGGAACTGAGGCTGCTTGAGCAGCTCTACCATGCGGTAACCACGATCAAGTCGACCCTGGGTTTCCTTGTCGAGTTCCGTTCCCAACTGAGCGAACGCTTCGAGTTCGCGGAACGAAGCCAAGTCAAGTCGCAAACCGCCGGCGACCTTCTTGTTCTTCATCGCCTTCGTCTGAGCGTTTCCACCGACGCGCGACACCGAGATACCGACGTTGACCGCAGGGCGGACGCCTGCGAAGAACAAATCGGGCTCGAGGTAAATCTGGCCGTCGGTGATCGAAATCACGTTGGTCGGAATGTAGGCTGACACGTCCCCTTGCAGGGTTTCGATCACAGGGAGAGCCGTCATCGATCCGCCGCCCAGTTCGTCGCTCAGCTTCACCGACCGTTCCAGCAGTCGGCTATGGCAGTAGAAGACGTCACCAGGATACGCCTCGCGTCCGGGAGGCCGCCGCATCAGCAGCGACAACTGCCGATACGCGGTCGCTTGCTTCGACAGGTCATCGTACACGACCAGGGTGTGTTTTCCCTGATACATGAAATGTTCGCAGATTGCCGCACCGGCGTAGGGAGCGATGTATTGCAGCGGGGCGGGGGCACTGGCCGGGGCGCTCACCACCACTGTGTAGTCCATCGCGCCGTTGGCTCGCAGAGCCTCGACAACGCTGGCCACCGACGTCGATCGTTGTCCGCAGGCGACATAGACGCAAATGACGTCCTGGCCCTTTTGGTTGATGATCGTGTCCAGACAGATCGCCGTCTTGCCGGTCTTGCGGTCGCCGATGATCAGCTCGCGCTGACCGCGGCCGACGGGGGTCATGGCGTCGATCGCCTTGATCCCGGTCTGCAACGGTTCGGTCACCGGCTGACGGCCGGCGATGCCCGGGGCGATCATTTCGAGCGGACGGGTCTGTGACGAAATCACCGGCCCCTTGCCGTCGAGCGGGTTCCCCAGCGGATCGACCACGCGGCCGATCAGCGCTTCGCCCACGGGAACCGACAACAGTTGGCCCGTGGTGCGTACCTCATCCCCCTCGGCGATTTTCAGGTAATCGCCCAGAATGATCACACCGACAGAGTTTTCTTCGAGATTGAAAACCTGGCCGCGAGTGCCATTGGGGAACTCGACCATTTCGCCAGACATCGCGCCGGCGAGGCCATAGACGCGGGCGATACCGTCGCCAACCTCCAGGACGCGACCGACTTCGCTGGTCTCGATCTGGCCGTGAAAGTCCTCAATCTCTTTCTGGATGACTGAAGCGATCTCGTCCGCTCTGAATCTCATGAGTGCTCCTCTGCTGAACGCGTTGCTGCAGTTGCTTCAACCGCGCCCGCAATGAACCGTCGTAGACTGTATCTCCCACACGAATGCGCATCCCACCAATCAGCGCCGCGTCGACCGCCAGTTCGACGATCGGCGTGAACGACAGACTCTGCGCCAGGCTCTGCTCGATCGCGTGCCGGGTCTCCTCGGATACCGCCTGCGCGGTAGTGACCTGCACCCTTCGCCGCCCCCCTCGAATCTCGTGCTGCAACCCGACATGCCGACAGATGTTCGGCAAGAGGTCCAACCGATCGTGGCGGGCCAGAACCTTCATAAAACTCGTGAACGTTTCGGAAGCCCGGGGGGCCACCACGTTCTGGATCAACTGCAATTTCTCATCCCGACCGACAATGGCTGAACCAAGCAGCCGCTGAAACTCGGGAAACTTCGGCAGAACATCGTGAACGAACGAGTCCAGCTCTTCGATCACCCCCGGCTGCTGTTCAGTTGGAACCGCGTCGAGCAGTGCGTCGGCGTAGACCCGCGCGATGGATCCCGCCTGGGGATCTTCCATCACACTGGGAATTCGTGTCTGCACCTGCTGTGCTTCGGCCATGACTTCACAGAACCCGGGAAAACGATGTAAGGACTACTTCCAGCAGCTCGATTGCCAATGTCGACCGTGCCGACTGGTCAATTCCGCCGGCTGGCGAACTCTTGAAGCGATTCGCGAATCAGACGGTCATGGTCCGCACCTGACAAGGAGCGTCCCACCACCTGCTGAGTCGCCAGATCGACAGATTTCGACATGTGGTCGAACAACTCGTCGAGCGCCTGATCGCGAGCCCGCTCAATTTCGACAATCGCACGCTTGCGACTCGCTTCCGCTTCACGTTGAGCGGTCGCGATGATGTCGTTCTTGGTCGTCTCGGCGTCACGGCGGGCCTCGGCCAGGATCTCGCGAACCTGATCCTGCACGCGATCGATCTTGTTTTGATGTTCTTCGAGCAACTTCTGGGCCTTGCCGCGAGCCGCCTCGGCTTCTGACAGCGCACCAAAAACTTTGCCTTCCCGCTTGTCGAGACCTTCAATCAACGGCTTCCAGGCGAATTTCTTCAGCACCATCAGGAAGACGGCGAATGTGATCAGGCTCCAGAGCGCGAGGAATATTTCCTCCTCCTTGGCGGTCATTGGGCCGTCAGCGGCATGACCCGCGTCGGCATGCCCGTCCGCCGGATGGTCGGCAACCGGCGCGGCGTCCTCCGCAGGAGCGGCCCCCGCTTTGGGAGCGTCCTCAGCCCGCACACCGAGCGTGCCAAAGGCTGAAAACAAGACCATCAGTGACGTCAGCAGACCGCCCCGAACCATCGTCCGGGTCGCGGGGATCAAACCCGACATGCCAATTCCCTTTCCGACCAAGATTGCGGAAACGTGTGCGACCGTAGAACTAACCGCGGGCGATGCAGACGATCAACGCGAAGAAGGTCGCCCCTTCCAGCAGAGCGGCGGCGAAAATCATCGAGCCGCGGATGTCGCCGGCCGCTTCGGGCTGACGGGCGATGCTCTCCAGAGCAGCCGAGCCGATCTTGGCGAAACCGTAGGCGGCACCCAGGATCGTGACGGCGGCACCGAACGACGCCGAGAAGATGACCAGCGGGGCGGCTTCATCAGCGGCAAACACCGGGGTGGACAGCAGCATCAATCCCAACGCCATGGCCAGCGTGCGCAGTGTACGATTCACGTGATTCTCCTCTTTGGACTTAGACGAACGGAACGAGTTGGACGGTAGCGCGAGCAGCGCGGAACACACACTCTTCAAGACACCCCATGCCGCACATGGGCGGTGGTGCCAGACTCTAGTGCGGATGCTTGGCAGCCGCAATGAACAATGTCGACAAGTAGGCGAAAACATACGCCTGCAGGAACGCCACGAACAGTTCCAGCAGACCGACACCGATCTGACCGAGAACACTCGCCGGGGCGACAATGTAGATCAATTTGCTTCCATAGGCCTGGGCTATGAATCCCAAAATCACCGCGATGACCGTATGGCCGGCCATGATGTTGGCGAACAATCGAACGGCCAGCACGCCGTGCTTGATGATCAAACCGACGAATTCGATGACCCACATCAGCGGCTTAATCAACAGTCCGAGCGGGAACGGAAGTTCCATGGCCGGGATCAAAGCCTTCCAAAATCCGACGAAACCCATCGCCTCGAAGCCAGCCCGCAGGACGACCGCGAAGGTGAACAAAGCCAAAACAGTGGTCACCCACAAATTCCCGGTGGGCGACCCGAGCGAGGGGACCGCCCCCAGCAGGTTGCAGAAAAGAATGAAGAAGAAGACCGACCAGATATACGGCAGGTACTGATCCGCCGGGTGTCCGACCGCGACCGCTCCGCCGCCAGCAGTTGCCAGTGCGGGTGATGCGTGATGATCATGGTGCGGAACCGACCCATCAATGACCGGAACGACCACCGACGCCATTCCGAGTGCAGGCGACCCGTGCAGTTCAGGCTCCTGGCCATGCGAACCGTGGCCAGAATGCCCGTGATCGTCATGTCCATGATCATCATGGCCGTGACCGTGATCGTCGCCAATTGTGGGGCGGACGACCTCATCTCGCAAAAACAGCAGGATCGATTCGAAGAAGTTCCAGAATCGCCCTTTAACCGGTTCGCCGGTCGCGACCCGTTTCGCCAGACCACGGAAAATCACGAACGCGAGAACCAGCGCCACCACTTCAATGATCATGAACTTGGTGATGGGGAAGACCTTCTTCCCGAACGGCTGGGGAATCTCGTACACGCCGCCGAGGAAGTCTGGTAACACAAACTCCCACGCGTCGCGCACGTGATGGAAGACGTCGTGATGTCCCTCAGCCATGGTGTCTCGAATCTTTCAGCCAGAGGCGATCCGGTGAATGATGTCCCGAAGGAAGTTGGTTCAAGGAGTTTTGGTCGACTCGACCGGGTCGTCCGCCGGCACTCCCGCAG
>JAPLOC010000190.1:18952-25066 GCA_026692825.1 Planctomycetota bacterium
GCGAGCATCGGGAAGTAAAAGACACACAACCAGATCAAGTAATTGTCCCGCGGGATCTGGAGTGGAAATTCCATCGCCACACCCGCCAGCACACAACACACGCCCCGCAACGCCATTCCTACCAGCATCAAATTGAGCTGAGCGGAACCGTGCGTCCAGCGACGTGCGAGAACGAATAGCACACATCCCGGCAACAGGCAACTAACGCAGGCGATGCCAACTGCGAGAATTCCGGAACGGCCGAAAATCGAATTCGCAATCGGAGCGGCGACCAGCGCCACCAACAACGCCACCGCAGTCAACACGGCGATCCGCCCTCTCACACTTCGCGGTCGCCAGTTCACCATCCGCCAAATCGTCTCAATCAGGTTGATTCCGAGGTCAGGTGGCCCCTGACGTCGGGGGCGAATCCTCCGCTACCGGATCGTCAGATCGCAAGGCCAATCGCCGGCGACGTGCCGTGGGAGCAGAAATCCGCAGCAACTGCAAAAAACCCGATCCCAAACCCAGCACCGCCCCCCCAATCAGAATCCAAGGGGAACTGCCGAGCCACGAATCGAGCCAAAGTCCGCACAGCGCCGGCAGCGTCATCGTCAGGGCGACGGAGATGATCTCCGAGGCCCGTTGATAACCCTGAACTACCGAGGGGACTCGATCTTCGGGGGTGGGGGCCATAACCGGAACGCTGATTTGGACTTCGGGCTGAAGAATACTGGCCGGGGGGCACGGTGTCAAAGTGCCTGTGCCGACGGATTGCAAATTCTCAAAGCTGGTGGATGGAATTTGGGCAGACTGGTTCGGGACGATCCAGCGATCTCGGAATGATTCCCGTGAACCCACGACAAAAGGTTTGGCCCGGGGAGACTTTCCCAGGTTGCTGTCGGCGAGCAGGCAAAGCGATGTAAGATCCCGGCTGACAATCCCTTACATTCGGACAAATTGTCCCGGGAGCAGTTCCGATCTCCCTTGCAGGCGTTGCAGCCGCGCCCCCCACGCGTTAATAATGGTTCAGGCCGATTTCGAGACGATCTTGAAGCGTCTGTCGTTCTTGTTTGTGAGAATGGAAGCTCGTGGAACTGGGGGCGTGGACCGCGCCGGCTCGCCCCCCCGCTTGGTTTTCTTCCCTCTTCGGACGTCACTCCCGCGCCATGTCGCCCGACTCGCTGCCGTCGCTCTCCCGCAAAGACCTCGAAGTCCTGGCTCGAAAACAGGGAGTCGCCGGGGCGGCTTCGCTTTCGAAACCCCAGTTGCTGCGGGCACTGCAACAGGGGAAAACAACACCTAAGAGCAAGAGTCACTCGGGCACTGTAAAACCCGCCAGCCGCTCCAAAGGGACCTCCGCGACCTCTAACTCTAAGAAATCGGTCGCGCCCTCCCCAAACGGCCGAGTCTCCAAAAAGCCCCCGACAGTCGTCGCCAAGCCGACTGCCGCCAAGCCGACTGCCACGGCGACACAACCGACCAAGCCGCGAACTCCTGCCCCGCGCACCACCGCTGAGTCCGGTCGCCACGGCGAAGCGACCGCTGCTTCCCCGGTCGTCCGGCACCGCGACCTCAGTACCGGTGACGCGGGGGACGCACGCGGCAAGAACCTGCTGGTCGCCTCGGCGTGCGATCCCCATTGGATCCGGATCTCGTGGCTGCTGTCTCGCGACAGCGTCCGTCGGGCTGAAACCCGCCTGGGACCGGAATGGCATCGCGCCATTCCCGTACTTCGCCTGTTTCGAATCCATTCCGACGACGCCTCCGCCGGCAACGAGACGTTCATCAAAGACGCGATCATTGATTCCGACTCCAACACCTGGTACCTCCCGGTCCCCACACCCGGCCGAGCGTTCCGGGTCCACATCGGTTACCGGGGAAGCAGTGGCACGTTCTTCGCGATGGCGAAATCTGGTATCTGCCACATGCCCAAACTCAACGCCGCCCGCTTGTCGGACCCTGCCCATTTCGGCGCGTTTTCCGAACACGGCGTCATGGTCGACGGGGAAGGAGCTGGGGATGATGCCAACCCCGCTCGCCCGATCGGGTTTTCGACAATCGCCCATTTCGGCCCGGCCGCCACCCGCGAGCGACTCACGGGCGAATTTACGTTCAAACTGGCGACAGAGCTGGTCATTCACGGCAACACACGTCCCGGATCGGCGTTGACCGTACAGGGGGAATCGGTCGAACTTCGCGACGATGGTTCATTCACCTTGCGGATCAACCAGCCTGAAGGGCGACAGGTTCTGGCGTTCACCGCGATGGATCCGCGAGGCAACGAACGCCGCATGATTGTGCTGGCAATGGAACGCAACACCAAAGAACTCGAACGCCAATACTTCGACGGCGGCCACACAGAAATGACGGGCGAATAACCCAGGCGAGCGGGGCGGCGTCAGCCCCCTGCCAACGCCCACACGTGCATTCAAAAACCAGAATCGAAGAATCCAACGCGACAAGTAGCGCCAGCCGTGTTCGAGACATCGTCCCCACCGCTGACACAACGTCCACCTGCCGAACGCCGTCTGCGCTGGGCACTGCGGATCCTCGGCGGCTTGGACTTTCTGGCGGTTGCCATTTGCTTTCTCCCTCTGTCAGCCATCGAGAGGCTGCATCAGTTCGCCGGCCTGGGACCGTTTCCCGCAGCACCGATCGCCGGATACCTCGCCCGCAACGTCTCGGCGATGTACGCCGCGCACGGTCTCACGCTGTGTCATATCGCAGGTGATATTCCGCGTTACCGCCAACTGATCCAATTTCTGGCGATTGTCGCCATGGCACACGGCGGAATACTGATCGGCATCGACATGGCAAGCGGGCTACCGGTGTGGTGGATCCTGACCGAGGGGCCAGGCTTCGCGACACTCGGCGGAATGATCTGGGCGCTGGAACGGGGTTGCCGTGGAACGGAGCGTTAGCCCTACGACCGAGACGCAGATCCCATACGCGACTTAGGGCGTCCCCTTGTTTGGAACTCCTATTGAAGGTTCGTGAATCATCCAGGCAGAAGGTCGCGGAGTAGGTCACGGCGGGTCAGGCGGCCAGCCGCCGGCGTGGGGCCTTCTTTCCCACGCGCGGTTTCGATCGCGGGGTGTTGTACTGCAACGCTCCGCCTTCGTAGTAGAGTTTAATGCGGCGATTCACATCTTCCGCCGTGATCAGAAACTGATGATGTGGATACGCTTCCCATTGAACGGGCTCGCGCCCGCCCGCGATCACCACGCAGGCGCGGTTTCTGGGCTTGCCGGGGTGTGGTTTCCACCGCAGCGGACAGGTGCATCGCGAACGTCACGGGACAGACGACGCCGTCGGCATGGTAAATCAACCGGTCGAACTGGCGGGTGTCGGTGTTTCCCACCAGATTGATGACGTTTTTCAGCGGGGGATGAAAGTGCCCTTTTTCGCCACACTGCACAAATTGGATGCGCCTGCGGAAATGGTTGAACACCTTTTGAAACAGGGCCGGGTTCCACCCCTTGACGGTGAAGTCGTACTTTCCGCCGGCCATCATGATCCAGAAATTCTCCTGGAAGCCAGCCTCCTTGACCTGCGACAGCCAGCTCTTCTCGAAGTAGGAAATATGGATGTCCCCTTTGAATTCCATTTCGAACACCGGAAAAAGACCGCATCCTTCCGGAGCAGGTCGGGTCACTTGGATTTCGCGGAAGACTTCTTGGCCGACTTCTTCCCGGCGGCTTTCGTCGCCTTCTTGGCCGCAATCGACTTCTGCTCGCCGGTCGACTTCCCCTTTGTTTTCTTCGCACGGGCTTCCGCCGCTTGCTTGGGTTTCGCCCGTTTCGTCGACGATTTGCCCGCATCCGCCGACTTCGATTTGTCACGGCCGGATCCCCGCAAATTGGCCTCAAACTTCGCGATGTACTCGCTTGCCGGAACACGTCGGATCGTTTCTCCCAGCACGTCGAGCGCCACGCCGTCGAGCTTCTTAAACCGGATGCACGATTTGCCCATGTCGAGTTTCTTGCCGGTCTTTTTCCATTCTTTCGTAAACCAGGCGAGCAGGTCGGAATCTCCGTACAGCGACATCATGTAGATCGCCAGGTGGTTTTTCTGCGATGCCAGACCAATGTAGGGGAGCGGGTCGCTGGGCTTGCAGTGATAGCCCGCGGGATAGACGCTGTGGGGGACGTGGTACAGGATCATTCCATATCCCATCCCCTCCGCGAAGTCCGAGTCCAGATTGGCGAGAATGACGTCTCGAATCGCCGAGATCGTGGCTCGACGGTCCTCAGGTAATGACGCCAGGTAGTCCGCGACAGTGCTGGCCGAACTTTGCATGACAAAATCCTTGGGAGTGTACACGCGTGATGACGAGGGGCTGAGGGACTTATTTGTACCATGTGGGCGGCGGCACGCAACATTTGCCAGCGGTCGCCGCGACCTCTGCGGTGCGTCACCCTGGCTGGATCTCGAGGATCTCAAGGAAAAAACCGATGAATGCCCCTCTCACAGAATTGTTGTCGGGATCCCAACGGATCGTCGTCTTCACCGGGGCGGGAATCAGCACCGAAAGTGGCATTCCGGATTTTCGGTCTCCCGGGGGAATCTGGTCGCAGGCGCAGCCGGTCTACTACGATGACTTCGTCCAGAGTCAGACAGCGCGCGATGAGTACTGGCGACAGAAATCAATCGCGCATCGGGACTTCGCCGGCGCGGCTCCCAATGTCGGCCATCGCATCCTCGCCGACTGGGAGGCTCGCGGGATCATCCGCGGAATCATCACGCAGAACATTGATGGGCTGCATCAGATTGCGGGAAATCGACAGGTGTTGGAGCTGCACGGAACCGCCCGCGAAGTCTCCTGTCTGGGTTGCCGACGCCGCTGGCCGGCCGAAGTCGGTCTGGACTGGTACCAGGCGCAGGGACGCGCTCCGGATTGCCCGGAATGCGGATCCCCCCTGAAGCACGCGACGATTTCGTTCGGACAATCGCTGGACGCCGACGTGCTGCGCAGCGCCTCTGATTGGTCTGGCGACTGCGACCTGTTTCTGGCGCTCGGATCGTCGCTGGTCGTGCAGCCGGCGGCTGGTCTCCCCCTCATGGCACAGGCCCATGGGGCGAAGTTGGTCATCATCAATCGCGACCCGACCCCACTCGACCGCAACGCCGACCTGGTTCTGCGATTGCCTCTGGGAGAAACCCTGTCGCAAGCCGACGCCGGCTTGCCTCGTCACGATTGAACGAACTGCTCCCTGAGATCGAAGACTCACCCCGCCATCGGGGTGAAATCGAAATTGAATTGACAGAGAATAGCCTGCAAGCGGACCATCGAAATTACTGACATGATGAAATGGGATGACGAGGATGGACAGGATTGCTGACGAGACTGTCGATCGTTTGGATTGGGAGTTTTTCGATCTCAGCCACATGCCCAGAGAGCAGGAAGGGCGAGCAACTCCATCCTGTTCATCCCTTTCATCCTCTTCATCCTGTCAAATTCTTTCCGTCGGTCGTGTCTCGATCGCGAGATATCTCAACTGGTGCCACGCTCGGTTTTTTCCTGCAGTTCGTCCCCTTCGCCGGCCTGCTCCCCGTCAACAATTGTGTCAGACGGCGTTGCGTCGGCGGTCGATGCAGCGACATCCTTTCCCAATCCCAACTGCTCGATTCGACGAATCAGTCGGGTGCGGTGAATTCCCAACAAGGCCGCGGCCTGGGTGCGGTTGTTGCGACAGCGATCCAGCGCCAGGCGGATGACACGCGTCTCGGCTTCCGTGAGAATCGCATCGAGGTTGAGCGCGGGGACTTGCGCCGGTGCAGGCATCGCCGCCGCGACCTCCGACCGAAACCGCGCTGACAAATCGGTCGACACGATCACCTGGCCGGTCGCGACCGCATGTGCGTCGCGGATCACCTCCCACAGTTCGTCGAGATTTCGCGGCCAGTCATGTTCGGTCAGCAGTTTCGCCACTTCGTCATCCAGGCCGGCGATCTGACGGTCCCCCTGCCGATTGAGTTCTTCGAGAAAGTGTTGCGACAACAGGGGCAGATCTTCTGGCCGGTCGCGGAGCGGCGGAAGTTCGATCACCAGCGGACTGATCAGTGCCGCGAAATCCGGGCGGATATCTCCCGCCGCCATCAGTTCGCCCAGCGATTTCGACGTCGACGCCA
>JAPLOC010000191.1 GCA_026692825.1 Planctomycetota bacterium
AAGTGGTCAACACGATGTCCACACAGTCAACGAAACCTTGCAACTGGATGACTATCTGAACGGATGTGCGATTGGGCTGCTGCTGGCGACCGGGGAGGCGTGATCGGTGGTCGGCAGCCGGATAGGAATTCTGTCTTCGGTTCCGAATATGACCCGCCTTGGCCAGATTTGTCCGTGATGCGCCGAAATCCCGAGGGCGTACCATTTTCCGCTCTTCACATCGACGCTAGAATGCCTTTGAATTGTTCGTTGTCAGCGAATTGTGTGAATCCAATTTCTCCTCCAGGGACTTGGAAAACATGCTGAAACGTACACTTCACCCCCATCGATTGAATGTCGCCATCCAGCCCCACCATCGACGAAGCGCNNNNTGAAGTGAACGCCGAGCTAAGCCGCACCATGCAGGCAGCTCCCGGGGTTCCCGCGCGGCTGCTCGAAAGCATGTCGTACAGTCTGCTGGCGGGGGGGAAACGGTTGCGGCCGATTCTGGTTTTGCTGGCGTGCGAAGCATGTGGGGGCGATTGGAAGCGGGCGTTGCCGGCCGCGTGTGCGATGGCGATGATCCACACCTACTCGCTGATCCACGACGACCTGCCGGCGATGGACAACGACGACTACCGTCGGGGTCGCAAAACAAACCACGTGGTTTACGGTGAAGCGCTGGCGATTCTTGCGGGTGATGGATTATTGACGCTGGCTTTCGAGCTGGTCGCCCGGGAGACTCAACCCGCCGAGGTGGCCGCTGCGTGTTGCGCCGACCTGGCGCGTGCCGCCGGTTACGCCGGCATGGTGGGTGGTCAGGTCGCTGACCTGGAGGCCGAGGGGAAAACCCTGTCTTCGGTTGAGGAGCTGGAGGCGATTCACCGGAGAAAAACCGGTGCGTTACTGACATGCAGTTTGACATTGGGGGCCCGGGTGGCGCAAGCCGACTCGGCGACCCTGGAGGGACTCGTCACCTATGGGCGTTGCCTGGGGCTGGCGTTTCAAATCACCGACGACTTGCTGGACGTGCGCGGGACTCAGGCGGCGACTGGCAAGGCGGTGAAAAAGGACGCTGCCCGCGGAAAACAGACCTACCCCGTCATGTTGGGCGAGGAGGCGAGCGTGGTACGTGCCGAGCTGCTGGTGGCGCAGGCGATCGAAGCGCTGCGGCCGCTCGGCTCTCAAGGGCAGTCGCTGGAAGCGCTGGCTCGATTCGTATTGGATCGCGATCACTGAACCGCGATCACTGAACAAGGAAACGTCATGAAGAACGAACTCCTGTCCCGCTTGCAGTCGCCTAAGGATCTGCGGGGAATGAGCGACGCCCAGTTGACGCAACTCGCGGGCGAACTGCGAGAGGCGCTGTGCGAAGTCGTCACCCGTCGGCCGGCACATTTCGCCAGCAACCTGGGGGTGGTCGAGCTGGCGATCATGCTGCATCAGGTGTTCGATTTCTCGCGTGATCGGTTGATTTGGGATACTGGCCATCAGATCTACCCGCACAAACTGCTGACAGGTCGGTACAACGAGTTCATTTCGATCCGCTCGAAGGGGGGGCTGATGGGCTACCCCAATCCGGCGGAAAGTGATTACGACTTGTTCATGACCGGGCACGCCGGCGCGAGTGTTTCGACGGCGCTGGGACTCAAGGCGGGAGACGATCTTCTGGGCGAACGCCGCCATAGTGTCGCCGTCATTGGTGACGGCGCTCTCCCTTCGGGCGTGGTTTTTGAGGCGTTCAACAACGCCGCTGGTCTCTCCAAAGACCTATTGGTGATCCTGAACGACAATAAAATGGGGATCTGTCCCCGCGTGGGGGGATTGGCTCATTACCTCGACCGCGTCCGCGCGACATCGTTCTATGATGGGCTCAAGCGGGACGTGAGCTGGGTTCTCAACCGCGTTCCCCTGGTGGGAGATGCGGTCGAACGGGCCTTGGTGCAGGCCAAAGAGGGAGTCAAGGCGACGCTCCATGGTGGCATGCTGTTTGAAGAAATGGGATTTCGGTACATCGGTCCGATCGACGGTCACGACCTGGCGTCGCTACGGGAACACCTGCAGCTCGTCAAGAGCATGAAAGGTCCGGTACTGCTCCACGTCTTCACCGAAAAGGGGCACGGATTTCAACCTGCGGAAGAAGATCCGGTCACGTTCCACGCGCCGGCACCGTTCGATCGCTGTGAAAATGGAGAAGTCGCGGTTCGCAAGGGAGCGGGCAAGGCGGCCTACACCGACGTTGTCAGCGAAGCGATTTACCGCGCGATGGAATTGAACCCCAAGGTCGCGGTCATGACGGCGGCGATGTGTGAAGGAAACAAACTGCAGAAGATTCGCGACGTCTTTCCCGACCGGTTTTTTGACACGGGGATCTGCGAGGCGCATGCGGTCGCGTTCGCCGCTGGCATGGCGAAGGCGGGAGCCCGGCCGATCGTCGATATCTACAGCACGTTTCTACAACGGAGTTTCGATCATATTTTCCAGGAAGTCGCGCTCCAAAATCTGCCGGTGGTGTTCTGCCTCGACCGCGCGGGGGTGGTGGGAGCCGACGGTCCCACGCATCACGGAGCTTACGACACCACCTACATGCGGGTCTTTCCCAACATGGTGGTCGCAGCCCCGGGCGACGAAGCCGATGTCGCCCCGATGCTCAATTTCGCCCTCGGTCACGATGGTCCCGTTTCAATCCGTTACCCCAAGGCGAATGTCGAACGGATTCCCCGTGAATTCGAGCCGATTCAATTAGGACGCGCGGAGGTGCTGGATTGGGGCCGCGATGGCGTCCTGATCGCCTATGGCACACTACTGTCGGCATGCGTCAAAGCGGCCGAACGGTTGAAAGAGGAGGGACTCGAGGTTGGGGTGATCAACGCCCGGTTCTGCAAGCCGATCGATCGCGAGGTGATGCTCCGCGCAATTTCAGAGTCGGGCTTCGTGGTGACGGTTGAAGAAGGGACACTGGAAGGGGGATTCGGGTCTGCGGTTCTGGAGGCGGCGAACTCGGCCGGCCTGCGCACCGACCATCTCCGACGGATTGGGCTGCCGGACCGGTACATCGAGCATGCCGAACGCGCGGAACAGTTGCGGGATCTGGGGCTGGATGTCGACGGGATCGTTCGCTCGGTTCTCGAAGCCGCCGACCGAGGCAGTCTGGTCGCGAACGAAGAGCCTCACGGCTAACAAGCTCTCTCAACCTCCCCCAAGCCCTCACCCTGGCGAGCCGGTCGGCGTAAGCTGCCGGGTTTTCCGGGTATCGCGCGCACTGACGACAAAAGACCCGATGGCTGACGCCAGTCGGTTCGCCGGCGCGATCCGATCGCGAAAATCCTCCGCCCGCGCGAACGTGCCGTCCCCCAGCGTTGTCCAATTCGAACTATGTCAGATCCATCGAACGAAGCCACCGGTGTTCTCGCGGAGGCCCGCGCCCTGATGCGCATCGGCGGGCCGGCGATCGGCGCGCAACTCGCCCAGATTTCGATGGGTGTCGTGGACACGATCATGGCCGGGCAGTTGGGTTCGGAATCCCTCGCCGCAGTCTCGGTCGGTGGCAGCGCCTGGATGCCCCTGGTGATCAGCGGGATGGGGGTTCTGATGTCGATTTCCCCCTCGGTCGCGCAGTCCTACGGAGCTGAACGCCGGCTCGAGTGTGGTCAGCACCTTCGGCAGGGACTCTGGTTGAGTCTGGCTGTCG
Source organism: Planctomycetota bacterium (assembly GCA_026692825.1). Taxonomy (GTDB): domain Bacteria; phylum Planctomycetota; class Planctomycetia; order Planctomycetales; family Planctomycetaceae; genus UBA10511. The sequence goes on from JAPLOC010000191.1 coordinate 3,671, forward strand.
CCACTGTGCTGTTCGTCGGCTTGCAATACGCGTCGCACATCATGTTGGCGTTTGGGGTCGAAGCGAAGCTAATTTCACAGGCCTCAGCGTTTCTTTGCGCTGTCAGTTACGGAATGCCCGGATTGATGGCGTTTGTCGCCCTGCGCGGCTTCTGCGAAGGAGTCGGCACCACCCGCCCCATTCTGGTCATCAGCCTTGTGGGGACCGTCGCCAATATCCTTGGCAACTACGTCTTCATGTATGGCCATCTCGGGTTTCCCGCGATGGGAGCGACCGGCTGCGGTGTCGCGACGGCGGTCGCCGAATGGGTCATGGCTGCGTGCCTTGCGCTTTGGATCCTGCGGACCCGACACTATCACCAGTTCGAGCCGTTTTTCCGGTTCGAGCCCCCGCGGTTGCACGCCTTGTGGCATCTCGTTCAGATCGGAATTCCGATCGCGATCAGCCTGTTCATGGAGGTGAGTTGTTTCGCCTTCGCGGGTTTGCTCATCGGGCGGTTCGGCGCGGAAGTCGTATCGGGGCACCAGATCGCGCTCAACCTGGCGTCATTGACGTTCATGGTACCGCTCGGAATTTCGATCGCAATCTGCGTGCGGGTTGGCCACTTCATCGGGTCCGGCGAGCCGGCCAAAGCGCGGTGGGCGGGGACAGTCGGCGCGGGGATGTGTGCCAGTTTCATGCTGTTGTCCGCCACCGCGCTGGCGACAGTGCCTCAGTTTTTTGTGGGACTCTACACCAAAGATCCGGGAGTGCATGTCGTGGGTGCCCAACTGATTTGGCTCGCCGGCATCTTTCAGTTATTTGACGGTCTGCAAGTCGCGGCGGCCGGCGCCCTCCGTGGCTTGAAAGACACGCGCGTCACGATGGTCATCACCGCGGTCGGGTACTGGGGACTCGGGTTCCCCCTCGGTGTCTGGCTCGGTCTCTATCGAGGCTGGGGTGCCTCGGGGTTCTGGACCGCGTTCAGCGTGGCGCTGGCGTTCGCCGCCTTCTTTCTTAACGCCCGGTTCCAGTACGCAGTCGCGCGGCGGATTGAAAAGCCCGCTCCGATTGTTGTGGAATCCCCTCGCCCGATGGAGGTGGTGTGAGGATCGCAAAATGCCCGTTTGTTTGCTGCCGGTTCCTCCGCATCTCAAATACTTTAAGCGTCTGAACCAGACAGCCGACGCGTTGGAACTCGTGACTGAAGTGAATACTCCCAATCCACACGATCGACTGCCGTCTCAGGATGGAATCACTCGCCATTTCCGCTTGCTGGACAAATTCCAATTGCACTGAGTTACCAAGATCTCAAACAACCGTCCACGCCCCCCCCACAAAAAGATGCGTCAACGCCACGGCCAGCGCCAGCAGCACAATGACCCGCCCGTACTTGCGAATCGATCTGGCTGCGGGGGCACCCAGAAGCCCGACCCGTTCAATGACATCAATCGCCATGAAGGTCGCCACAGAGAGCATCGCCAGGGAAACGACCAGTCCGTAGATGATCCAGCCGTCGACCATCCACCAGACTCCAATGACCGCCATCAGCAGTCCCCACATCGGAGGTGGGACACGAGAGATGTAGTCCTTGATTGTGGAGAGTCGGGCCACTTTGTCGATCGGTGCGAAGTCCGACTTCACCAGGGCGACGAATCCCGCCGCCGCGATCAACAACAGCTTCCACACCCGGGAGAAAATACTGGTGTTTGAGAGCGTTCCGCCGAAGAGGATGAACTGCGTGGTGGGGCCAGACGACGTCCCCGTCTGCCCGCCGTCCGAGACGGGCTGCGTCGGCTCCGCCTCGGAATCTTGAGTCTGAACCCGTTTGGTGGTTTTCGATGGTTTGACAGGGGCCGGTTCGCGGACCGCCGAGCGTTCGCGCCGGACCGGGGGAGGAACAACCTCGCTCTCATCGTCTTCGGCATCCATCGCGAGCGCTCGACCCGGTGCGATGTCCAATCCGCGATCCTTCAGTTTGCGATCGTGCGCCCTGCGGAACAGCGCCAGCCGCTGCCGGTATTTCTCGGCGAAGCTCACCCCCAGCGCTTTGGCCGTCCCGTGTTCGTTGAGCAACTCTTCAATGCGACGCAACGTCGCTTCGCCCCCCCCGCGCGGTGTTCCCAGTGTGATCACTGCCTCGTCGAACAGTCGCTCAATCCGCTGTGCCAGCAGTCTGGCGCTGCGTACCGACGCGTCGGATTCGTATTGCTTGCGCAATGCTTCGACCTCGGTCTGAAGCGGACCGCGTTGATCGAGTGGGGCGTCGTCGAGAGCCGCCTCGGCCAGTCGCAAGAGGTTGTCGACCACCAGCGTATCGCTGGCGGCGAGATGTTCCTGCGCTTTGGAGAGATACTCGCGGGCTTCGTCCACGCCGGCCTGTGCGGAGGACACTCCGACAAGTCCGGCAAGCAAGGCCAGCCAGACCGTCAGTCGACGCCAGAAATCAGGAACCACACATCTCATCAGACGACCCTTGGACTCGGTGAGACGACCTTACCAGTCGAAACGCCTGAATTCCGATCACTCAAACTGCTCGCAGGCTGTTCGTTGATCGGCCGGTGATCTTGAGGGTTTTTATGATCTGGGAATACCCATTCCATTGTACTCGTTGGAATTCGTCACGCCGGCTTCAAAGCCTGCGCGACCACTTCCTGCATCTTTTTCAAACCGGTCTTGGCGACCAGCAGCGGATCCTGTTTCCAGTATTCACGGTTGAACAGTTCCAGCGACAACACGCCGCTGAAGCCGGCGGCGTAGAGATCCCGCAAAATTGGTCCCAACGGGGCGACACCGTCCCCCGGGAAAACGCGATGCGAATCGTTGATCTCTTTGGGACCGGGTTGGGCGGGATAGTCGTTCATGTGGAAAACATGCACCCCCGCTCCCGAAAGAACCTTGACCCCTTCGAATCCCGAACCTCCCTTGTGCAGGTGGTACACGTCGGGGAGCAGACACGCTTTTGGGTGATTGGCCTCAATGACGACGTACGCGGTCTCCGACAGCCGGCTCAGGGTTTTCGAGAAGCCCCACACCTCACATTGAGGAACGACCCCGATCTGGTCTCCCAATTCCAAAAGCGCGCGGTACCGTTGTCCGGCGGTCGCGAGATCGGGGCCGGGCTTGTCGTGCGCGCCAACCGGGGGGGCCGCGATCCGCAGGCCACCGATCTTGGCCACCAGGTCCATGTCCCGCTTGGCGTTTTCCAGTCCCTGTTTCCGCGCCGACTCGTCGTCGACAATCCACTGCGCGAAGCCAATCGCGCTGGGAATGATCAACCCCGCGTCCTGGATCCGCTTTTTCAAGTCGGGGAGCGATCCTCCCTCCTCGACGTACCGGTGCAGCGCATCCATCCACGGTTCGAGTGCGTCATACCCCGCTTCCCGGGCGATCTCGATCTCGCGGACAATCCCCACCTTCTGCTCGCGGATGGTCGCGGTGTTCAGCGAGAATTTCGGCTTGTGAGCCACGCCGTCGGCGGCGGCGACCCGCGTCCCTTCCGCCACAGCCAGCGAACCCGCAACGGCAACCGCCGAGGTGTTGGTCAGAAATCTACGACGGGACACGGCAGACGACATCGCCACTCCTTCCAGGATCTGGTTCATTGGGGAACCGGTATCGTAGCGTGGATCGACTGCCGTTCCGAGTGAAGATCGCTCCACCATTTCAGAGGCAGTCGAGTTCGCGGCCGACCGTAACCGACCGGTCTATCGGCCCTGTGTTTATCGGCTTTGTGATCGATAGATCTCTTCCAGGATCTCTTCGATCGACTTGAACTTCTTGCCCGATTCCAGCACGGTTTCGATTTTCTGTCGGGCGTCCGTCGCGGAATGCCCCAGGCTGATCAGTGCTTCGTAGGCGTCATTGATCACACCACGGCCCGCGTCCTGATCCGCCGGGAGATCCTTCTGGACCAGCAGCGCGAATTTCGCCATTTTCCGCCGCAGTTTCGCGATGATCCGCTCGGCAAGCCCGGCACCAATTCCCGGCAGGGCGCTCAACTGCTTCACATCCTGTTCTTCGATGGCGACCGCGACCTCACGCACAGGGCGGACCATCGAGCGGAGCGCTTTCTTCACGCCGACTCCATCGACCGAGCAGATTGCGTCGAAGAACTCCCGTTCTGCGTCGCTCATGAACCCGATCATGCGCGGCGTCAGATTCCCCCGGCCCGGAGTTCCCTCAAGATATTCGATTGTCCTCAGGCTGACATCGTCCCCGAGTTTCCCTTGAAGCTGTCGGCGGACGAATTCCGGGATGAACACTTCATATTCGAAAGCGCCGGCGGCGATGGTCGCCGCGTCGTGCGACAGAGCCGCCAGTTTTCCCGTGATTCGCGTGATCATCGTCGTCCCTGAGATGCCGGGGGGGTCAGTAAGTCGGGTTCGCGTCCGAAGTCATGGGCGTGCGTCCTTGCTTCGCGATTGCTTTGGAGGCGGCGACAGCCAGTTCGTCGCAGCGTTCGTTTTCGGGGTGTCCGGCGTGGCCGCGGACAACGTGAAATTGAATGACATGCAGGGGCAACAGAGCGTCCAGCCGTTGCCAGAGATCGACGTTCTTCACCGCCTTCTTGTCTGCGGTGCGCCAGTTGCGTCGTTTCCATCCCGCCAGCCATTCGGTGCATCCCTTGGCGACGTATTCACTGTCCGTCGTGATTTCGACCCGGGCTTTCTTGGTGAGGGTTTCCAGCCCGGAAATCACCGCCTGCATTTCCATCCGGTTATTGGTCGTGTCGGCGACTCCGCCAGATTTCTCGAGTACCTTCCCTGTCGCGGGATGCTTGAGAATAAACGCCCATCCCCCAGGCCCCGGATTGCCCGAACATGCCCCGTCCGTGAAGAGTTGCACGAAATGCAGCGGGGCCTCGGTCGCGTCCGTCACGCCCCCCGGACTGTTACCGCTCACGGAACGTGATCCTGCCACGTTTCGGATCGTACGGGGAAACCTCAACTTTCACACGATCTCCGGGGACGATGCGGATGAAATTCTTCCGCATTCGGCCGGCGACGTGCGCCATCACTTCGTGTCCGACGTCGAGCTTGACCAGAAACTGAGTATTCGCCAGCGCCTTGGTCACCACGCCCTCCATCAGAATTCCTTCTTCCTTCGGCATAGAACTCCTGCAGTGTGGAACGGGGGGAGAATGGGAAACGGGAAACAGAGATTGTCGCAGGGTGAGGTTGACAACACAAGGGAGAGGGGCTTGAACTCGCCGCCTGGCGATCACGGCAGCAACTCCCCAGCGTTGGGTTGGCAACCGGTCTCGGGCAAGGATTAGGACTTCGCCTGAATGGTCGGGGCACCGAACCATCACAACCATTCTGGGGAAGGACGGTTGCGAATTTCGTCCCCGCGCGGTGGAATTTCCATCGGACACCTGATAACATTCCCGTCGCCGCGATTCCAATTCGCGTGCGAAACGAAGGCGCTGCCATCCGGTCCGTCCGGAAAATGCCTTCGTGAATTGCAACCCTGCCGGGGTGGCGGAATGGCAGACGCGCCGGATTCAAAATCCGGTATCCTCACGGGTGTGTGGGTTCGACTCCCACCCTCGGCACTGATTTCAATTCGCGACTCGCAAATTTGGCATGATAAGAGGACCGCGACTGTGGCGAGTTCACGGGAGTTGATGCTGGAGGAAGCGAAGAAGTGGTTGGGTGTCCACTATAAATCGGGTGGAGATTCGGCTGCGGGGATTGATTGTTCGCACCTCGTCGCACGGATCATTCGGAAAATTGATCCCGGGTATCAGTACAAAACCGTCTCCGCAATCCGAAAGTCGTCCGAATTCCTGACGCTTCCCGACTCGACAGCCCAGCCCAAAGCGGGTGATTTCATCTCCTGGTCGAGTCCAGGCCATGTGGTGATCATTACGAATCCCACCACCGGAGAATTTCTCGGTGCACAGTCTTCCGGGGTGGGGACGAGCAATTATCTTTCGAATCCCTATTGGAAAGATCGACCGGGAAGGGTGTTTCTCCGCTACCACAAAGTCGCCGATTAGTTTTCTGGCCGTGCGTTTTTTTAGGTCGCGTGTCACTAGAA
>JAPLOC010000192.1 GCA_026692825.1 Planctomycetota bacterium
CTGGCCCGCAGGTCGATGTCGATGCCGTGCAGGTTGTGGGCGAGGATCAGCCGGGGGACATCTCGCCGGAGACCTTCCAGCGTGGGATAGTCGTCCTGAAGTGCCGGGCCGAGGTCCGGGTCGGCATAGGCTTCCTCGTAGATCGTCAGCAGCAGGTCGAAGCAGTACAGCAGGAAGTGCCCGCTGCCGCAGGCTGGGTCGAGAATCTTGAGGTCGCGGGGGTCTTTCTTCGGGCGGTGCGGGATGTGGACGGGGAGTTTGAGCAGTTCTTCCCGGGTGAGGTCATCCGCTGGTGGGGACGCAGGGAGTTGACACTCCCCGCTCGCCAGGAAGATTTCCGTGGGGCGACGGACCATGTAGAGGCACTGGCCCTTCAGCTTCGTGTCCCCCTTCCGCATCTCGTACCAGATGCGGCCCAGCGTGTTGTCGGTGAGGAACTCGACCACATAACGGGGCGTGAAGAACTGGTTGCGGAAGGCCAGTTCGTACGAGTTGCGGGGGGCCTGGCTTTCCTTGCGGGCCTGGTCCCGCAGTTCCTTGGGCGTGAAATACTGGTAGACCCAGCCGATTGTTTCGTCCTGCGCCCAAATCAGCGGCCATTGCTCCCGCAGTTCGGTCTCCTCGGGCTTGAGGCCGCCGCCGTTGAGCAGGTCGAGAACGTCATCGAGCGTCTTCTGCCGAGGATAGAGCCGGTTGGCCGGGTCAGTCGGGCTGAACAGCACGCCGATCTCGTCGGAGAGCGCCCCGCCGAGCCAGTCCAGGAAATGTCGATAGGCAACATCCTGATGGCCGGTATTGAAGAGCCGTTCTTCCTCCGGGTGTTCCGCCAGATAGAACTTCACCCCGTTAGAGTTCACGCCTCGGCTGACCGCTTCCCGGAACTTCTGCCCGCCAACGTAGACCTCACGGGCCTCCATCATCTTGTAGGCGCAGAGCCGGTTGAGATGTGTGAAGGCGATTTCGCGGATCAACTGATCGAGGGCGGATTTGTCGGTGGTCAGTGGTCCGTTGTCAGTTGTTCGTTGCTTCGACGTGCGGTACTTGTCGCCGTGCAAACTGCTTTGGATATGCTGGAGGTGGTCGAGAATCTCTCGGCGGGCCTGTTGATCCTCATCGGAGAGGTGCGCCATCTTGGCGCCGGGATCAGCCGTCACCTCGTTTTTCTTGGCGAAGATGGCGTATTTTCCCTCAAGCTCCTGTGAAATGGAGTCTTCCAGCAGTTTGCGACACTGAGTCACGACGTTGCGGAGCTTGTTGCGAATCTCTTGGTCCATGTCAGGCCGCTCCCTGCGGTTGTGCTGCCGCCGCTTGTGATTTCAATTCCTTGAGTCGAGCCGTTACCAGATCATCGAGTGCGAGACAAACAGCTCGGATTGATTCCACAGAGAGCTTCGTCCAAGGAAAACTGATCTCTTGTATCGCACCAGCGGGGTCATCCTGGGAGCGATCTGCACGATGGACGATGTCGTTTCGACGCTTGACAGTCGCTTCGACTCTCTCCTGAATGGTGATTTCCTTCTCTTCGCCTTTCTTTGTTTCCTTCTTTTCCTCTTCGCCGAGCTTCTTGGCGATTAATTCCCACGGCTTTTCCAAAGAAAGCAATACACCAGTGACGTGGATACCTCGTTTGCCGCTGAGATAGCTGAAATCCAAGCTGCTGATCATCTTGTTGGCGACAAAAAGTGGATCGGGATCGGCGAGGAGTCGAGTGACTTCTTCTAGATCGAAAGTGAGATTTTTGAACTGACACTTGACGGAGTCGTCATTCTTCGGAACGAAATACCGGCCACGAAGGCGAATGACTTCCGGTAGATTCTCCCGCAGAAGGATTGGCAGATAGGTTTCCAAAGCGGTGCTGGCCGTGACCACCGATTGCCGCAGCAGATTGCACAATGCGCTGCGTTTGATGGATGCCGGCGGAACTTCAGCACTCTCGCGAATCAGCCCCAGAAAAACCTCGTTGTAAATGACCATCAATCCCTCGTCGTCATCGGCCTTCACCAACCCGCGCAACGTCCGCAGTACGCCCTCCTCGGTATTGGGCGCATCGTGTTCCAGCAGCCGGTAGACCTTGAGCAGCAGGTCGGCTGGTCGGATGTTGTCTTCAAAGATTCGGCGGGGACTGAGCATGGTTCACTCCAAAATGATGATGGCACCTTCATCAATGCACTTTTGAAGTGTTTCCTCGATCAGCTTGATCGCCATTTTCAAGTCGTCCTGCGTTTGAATGGGCCGATTGAAGAATTCCGACACCCGCACCTTTCGCACGGGAGCCTTTTTTTCGCTGCCGATGGAGAGCTCCTGCAACTTGACCAGCAGCGACGACTTCAATCCATCGACGGCGGCGAGGTCGGACTCCATCTCGGTTAGGCTTGCCTTGCCGAGCGAATTGCCTTCCGCCACGGCGTTCCTGTCGTCGTCGGTGCCGACTCGCCCCTGCAACGGAGACAACAGTGAAGCGGCCGTGCTGGGGTTCGTGGATTCGAGCGGCGTCCATTCCGTGCGGTTCTGAATCTCATCAATGGCCGACTCGTAGGACTTTTTGCGACGGTCGAAGAGCTCACAGTAGGCGGTGCGGTACGCTCCCATCACTTTCTTCGTATGGCAGGCGATGTTGTCCCACGAGTCGATGAACTGCTCGGAGGCCAGCAGCGTTTTCAGCTCTTCGACCGTGGTTTCGAGTTCCGGCGAAGCAGCATGAGCCGACAACCGCTGCCATACCTGATCAGTCGCTTGTCGGGCTTGCCTGAGAACGCCGATGGCCTCGGAATCGAGCGATTCCCGCAGCTTGCGAACCTTGTCGCGTGTTTCCCCGAATTCGTTTCCGTTCTCGGTGAGGATGCGAACGCAGTCATCGGATGGAGACGATTGGATCCCCGTCAAAGTCTGCTGGAACTCGGAGAGCATCGTAAGAACCGGGAGCCGGTGGGCCTCGGCGGTCGCTTTGAGCGGGTAGAGCTTTTCCAGTTCCTCGGCGGCGACCTTCTTGAACGCCGTGGCGATGGCCCCTTCCTCAACGTCCACCTCTTCCCCGGTGAGGTCTTCGAGCCGCTGCACGGCTTTCGTCAACGTCTTGAGCCCGACCGTTTCGCGAGGCGAGAAGAGCGAAGTGCGGAATGCCGGGTTGTTGGTGAGCGGCGTGCGGGAAGCGGGGTCCTGGTAGTTGTGGTAGCGGTTGCCCTGGTAGGTGACTTCGATCTCGCCCGCCCGGAACAGCGTGGCGAGGATCAACCGCAGCATGTCGCGTTCCCAGCCGTAGGGGGTGCCGCCGAAGCGTTTTTCCAGCGCCTTGCCCAGGCGGCTGTCTTTGTTACCGTAGCTGTGTTCGCTCTTCAGGTAGTCGAGCACCTCTTTGGCGGTGGGGGCGGTCGTGTCGACGATGCTCTTGGGACCCTCTTTGACCACCAGCCCGAGGCCGGCGTCTCCCACGTAAAAGACGTTGGGGAGCGCCTTGAGATCGGCTGCCTTGAGGATCTGCTCGGCTTCGTCCCCCTTCAGCGGGCGTGAACCCATCTGCAGCTTGGGGTACAGATTGGGCACGACCTGCCCGAAGAGTTTCTTCAGGATTTCGCCGAGATTCTTTCCCAGGGCCGAGGCATCTTTCTGGACCCCGCGGAACATGCCGGTTCCCCGCTCCATCGCCTCCGCCAGTTTGTCGCGCAGTCGGTTTTCGTAGCCGTTCTTCGAGTTCTTCTCGTCCTGGAGACAGGTCGCCTCGTCGGGGCTGATCTTCTGCTGAGCGCTCAACTGGTTGTACTTGTCGACCATCTTTCGCGAGGCGTGCAATTGGGCGACCAGTTCGTCGATTTCGGGAGTCAGGCAGAACATCCAGAACAGATCGCTCTCGCGGGCTTTCTGCTGGCTTTCGGTCCGAATTTCTTCAATTCGCCGGGTCAGTTCCTCGGCATCGTCGGCGACGCACAGCGTCAGCGGCAATTCCCCCTCTTCGCCGATGCCGGTTCCATCGACGTTGATGCCGATCCGGAACGAGCGGTTCTGGAAGCGGTATGTCTTGAACTCTGGCTCATCGAAGATCTGCCCCAGAGAGGTGCGGGTCAGTTCGTTTCGCTCGCGCGGTTTCGGATCGAGATGACCGCTGCGTTCGTTGGTCCAGTTCTTCTCGTGGGCGGTCTGGAGCTTCCAGCCTTCTTCAGTGTTGCGAATGAATTTGGCGGAGTCGAGCCGTTTGGCAGCAGACTGCACTTCGGCCAGCGGGGTCGCCTTGCCCACTTCGTCCACCAGCACGGCGGCCAGGTTCGCTTCGGTCCGCGGCAGGTCGCGTATGAACTCCAACAGGCAGATCGCCTTGGCCACCCTCAAAGCCCATCCCTGATCCTCGGGATCGCCCTGGAATCGCTCGGCGATCTGGTGGATGTCGGTCCGCTTTTCGTTCGAGAGGTTTCCTTCGACCAGTTCGAACACTTTGTCGAGCGTCACCAGCGCTCCGATCGGCTTCTTGGCGAAGGCGGTCCGGTCGGAGACCAGCATTTCGTACGCCTGCTTGATGATCGTCCGGTTGCTGCCGCCATAGTGGCGGGGAGCACCTGGTTGCAGCCGAATGCCCGACATGATGCCGATGCACAGATCGATGTAGTGCGGCGGATACGGGTAGAAATGGACGAAATCGCTTTCGTTGATGTCGGTACGACGGGTCGTCCGTTCGAGCCGCAGGGCCGCGTTCAACTGCCCCTGATTGTCGGCGAACAGTTTCTTGAGCGGTTTCTCGGCTTCCGGCTTCTTCGCGAGCACGCGGCGGGTGGCGACCTCGCGAATATCCGACGGGGCGAGGTCCACCCGGTAATGGAAGCGGTCTTGCAGCTTGGCGATTTCGACCCGTTTCGAATCGATGGCGGCGACCACTTCGTCGAGTTTTTCCTGCGAGGTGACGACGATCCAGCAGGGGGCGGTGATTTTCCGGCTTTTCAACAGGTTTTTGCCGACCTTGCCGAACTCTTCGATGGTCGCCCGCAGGTCTTCAATCTTGTCGCCGCTGCGGGCGACATGCTGGCCCACTTCGTCGATGATGAAGACGAGCGCCTTGCCCGGGCGGCGGCGGCCCCAGAGTTCGAACGTCCGCTCGACCACCTTGCTGACCGAGATCGAGGCGTCGCGGTTGCGCTGGGAGTGGGCCCACGAGTCGGCAGCGGGATAAGTCTTCGGTTCGAGCTGGTGCAAAATGGCGCTGGCACGCGAGAGTTTCTGCGCCCCTTCCCGCACCGACTGCCACGGTTTGCTGAGCATCGACTGGCAGGTCGCTTCAAACTCGGCGAGTCGTCCCTCGGC
>JAPLOC010000193.1 GCA_026692825.1 Planctomycetota bacterium
CCCGTCGATTCCCGCGAGCCTGTTTTCCGCGTCAGGAGAACTCCGTGCCGATAATCCGAGATCGGTCCCACAGGGATCGCCGGCTGACCATCGATCACGACGGCTGGCGGCTCGCTGGAGGTCGGAAACCTCCAGCGGAGTTCTGACTGCTCGGTGCCACCCAGAATTTCGATTTCCAACCGGTAGCTGTCGAACCCCGATTCCTCGCCGCAAACGTCGACGACCGCCTGAATCGACTGCGCCACGACGGGACTGGGAAGTTGCGGTTTCGCCGCCGAATTCGCGACAGCGGGCACGGGATCGGAATCCACCAACGTGCCACCCCCCGCACCGGCCCGCGCCGCATCCGCCTCTACAACACCATGACTGTGTGTCGAACGGCTCTGTAGCGCGAAAAACTCGCGCGCACCGCGCTGGGTCGCAATCCGGACAAATTCGATGTCGCGGATTTCCGGTGGCAACTCCGAGGGAACCAGCCGATCGAATTGCGATGCCGCATCAACATCCAGCGTTGTCCCGCGGTCACTGGTCACGAGTTGAACGTTGTCAAACGTCAGGTCGGTTTCCGCCGCCAGGATCGGCAACGCGACACGCCGTGGCACCGTCGCGGACCGGCTGCGTGCCACCACCCGCACCCGCAACGGATGTTCTGGTTCCAAAGCGTCCGACAGATGCAGTAGCAACCGCTGACGACTGTTGCCCAGTGGTTCGAGCGACCAGTCGGCGAGACGCTCACTGCGGTCGGTCGCGGGAATTCGGGCGTCGATCACTTCCCAGTCATCCGACAAAGTACAGGTGGCCGACCAGGTTCGTCCTTCGCTGGCGGACCATTCCAGATCTCCCTGAAACTGATTCTCGTCGCCGAGATTCAGCCATCCCACACTGCGGCAAGCCAGTCGAACCGGCCGGGATGCCGGAACGAATTCCAGCGTCGCGTCGGACCGCAGTCGGCGAAACTCAAAGACTTCGTCGTCCTGCGACGTCTCGTAAACAAACTGCCGCAATCCGGTAAACCGCAATGCCGCCGCTCGAAACGACGGTGCCAGCCGCACAGCGATATGTCCTTCCAGCTCCAGCGCGCCGATTGCTCGAAACATCGGCATCCGCCAGCCCGGTTCTTCCGTAGGGGGCAGAATCCCCTGCAACTCGATTCGGCGTAAAGATCCCCGCGCCGGAGTGGGGAGAGCGAGAACCAGTTTTTCGCGCGACTCTCCTTCGCGTCGCCACACCACGTCGGAATCACCATAGGTGACGGCGGACAATTCCGCCTCCGGAGGAATTTCGAACGCGACTTGATCGGTGGTCGCTTCCCACGAGGCGACGTCAAACAACGCGCGAAACCGCGTCGATTCGGGGCGGACGTTGAACCGCAGATCCGGACGGGAGACCACCAGACCCGCCGTCGACGGGGAAGCCGCCGCGCGGGTGATTCGCAGGCGACATTCGTGCGACTGACCCAAAGCCACCTGCCAGACCGACCAGCCGACATCTTCCGTGGCCTTCGGTCCGGCCACCGTTCCTCGCGAACTCGACAGGGTCATGCCCAACGGCAATCGCAAATCAATCGTTGAAACAGTCGCGGGGGGGAGTTTGAACTGGAATTCCAGGATACCCCCGAGTCGGCGACCATCCAGCCCCCAGCTTCCTGCCAGGCGGTACTCTCCGGGAGTCGTGCAGAACCCGAGCCGACCGTCGGTTGCTCTTCCCCAAAACACGACCGGATTTTCCTGGCTGTCGGTCGTCGTTCCGGGTCGATCCCACGCCAGATCGTCCAGGGGCAATTCCAGCGGTGCCAGATCGACAAAGCTCGCGGGCAAGTCACGCTGAGCCAGTTTCCACCGCAGCCGACCGTCGCGCAACGAGTCTCCCAGCAGCGTCGCCTCGTAGATCGCTTCGACAAAGGGGGGGCCGGAACGTCGTCGACTGGCGGCTCGGGCACCCTGCAACTCTTTGAGAAACTGACTCGTCGGGCGGGGTTCCCAATTCCCTTCGGGCCACGCTCCCGGATCGTCGGCCGGCACGAACAGACGCCGAATTTCGGGAAACTCCGCGGCTGACCACGGTGTTTCTTCGCGGGATTGACACAACGCGACGTCCGCCAGAGCAAACACAATCGCCAACGCCAAACACCACACACGCAGCTCGACCGCGCGGGATTTCGCCCACGGTCGCACACTTCTCCACGGCGAGAGAAGACTCATGGCCCACTCCCACCGTCCGACGGCTGGCCCCCTAGATCCGCAAGAGAGAGACTCGACCGGATGGATGTCGGCTCGTGTGAACCGGGTGCGACCGCCGGCACATAGGGGACAATGGTCGACGCCGTGATGGGGAACGGAGCAGTTCCGACCGTATCCGCAGGCCGGCCGCGCTGGGCCAGACTGTCGACCAGCAGATAAAAGAGCAGAAGCGCCGCGCCCAGCAGCGCCGGTTGCAGCAGAGTCAGCACCGCTTCCGTCCACCCGACGGCGGCGAGAGCGACAGCGGCAGCGGCGGCCACCGCGACCGGAAGCGAATGCAGCCTGCGCATCCGCGTAATCAACAGCCCCGTCAGCAGAATTCCACCCGATCCCAGCAGCACCAGCGGAAGTCGATTCATGAACTTCGCCTCCAGCGCCGGCTCTCCCCGCGAGGTGTGAAACAGGTACGCATGCCCCTCTCCATCAGGCTCAAAGGCCGGCAACGTCAATCCACTTCCCACCCAAGCCCGCAACTCGTCGTCTGAGTAAATCGACGTTCGACTCCAGCCCAAACCGGTTCGCGTCCAGCGATACGCCGCCGCGAAGCCCGGGGGTCGCGTCATAAGATACTGGTCGTCGGGAACCGACAATTCCCAAATCGTCTCGGCGGGAATGCGGTCGGCGGGCAGAATTGGCGCGATCAGTTTCAAATCGATCCCCAGAGAGTGGATGTCGGCCGCTGGCGCTTCCAGATCCAGCGTGACCACGCTGGCCTGGCGACTCATTCCTTCGGGGGCGGCGACTCCCCACGAGTCACTCCGCGACCGGTTCGTCGAAGGAGACCGGGGAATCACCGCGAGGGAATTCCACCACGCCCCCGCGGGTCGCCAGCCAGGGGGAAGGCGAAACGTCAGCTCATCGATACCTGCCGCCACGCGATATTGCGCCCGCGTGCGGATTGTCCCGTCTCCCCCGACAATGGTTCGCAGGCTCGCGCGCGCGACCGGGTCGAGTGCGCGACGTAGCGCCGCCTCAGGGAGCGAAACGTCAATCAGCTCAACCGCCCCCTCATGGATCCAGACCGGGGTTCCCGCCGGCGCGATCTGTCTGTGCCATTCTCCCCCCATGGCCGCGACCGGAACGCCCGTTGAGTCGACCACGGAAACCTGAGTGACGGTTGTCGGAGCCGAGTCGCACGTCCACCGCGGAACCGGTGCGGTCGACAGCGCGTCGACGGGCGATTCGAATTGCGAGTCCGACTGGGGCTCAATGGCGAAACTCGCCTCGCAGATGATTCGCCCGGTGCGCGCCGGGTCGACAGGAAGTATCCATTCCCGCGTCTCGCGGTCGCTGGTTGACCTTGATCGACCGGTCATCGAGCCGAATCGCGACAACACACTTGGACAGCGCCCTGCGATTGTGGCGTTCCGCCGTCAGTTGAAATGGGCCGTCCGCCGGCTCGACAACCTGTTCTTCACGCTTCACCAACCCGCTCGCTTCCACCGGAGGAGGTCGCGTCGATGCGGGGCGGAGCTGTGTGTTCGCCAGCGGTTCCAACTGTGTCTCGATGTCTTCCGTTGAATACACCGAGACGACTGCGGGATGGCGTTCTTTGATGTCACAAATTGGCAGCGAGGCATCGAGTTTCTCTCGCGGATCTTCGAGCGCTCGTTGCGACCGCAGCCGCAGAACCACGTTACCAGTCAAGGGTTCCGGGATTTCGATTTCCAGGGCGTCCCCCGCCTCATCCTGTTTCACAATCGTCGCTTCCCCCCCGTTCGGCAGCGTGATTGTTGGATTCGACCAGCCTGCCGCTTTCCGCCCCGGCCAGTGGATGACGACCTTCGTCAATGATCCCCGCCGAATCTGCAGTTTCTGCAGACTGATCAATTCCACCAATTTTGGCCGGATCAAAATCATCGATTCCGGTTCGACACTCGCCTGCAGAGCGACCGGTTCAAACCGCAACGACAGTTTCAAACGTTTGAAATAGCGGAAGGCGAGACTGGTTTGGGGTTGCCGCAGGCTGGTGGGCAGGTCGGAGACATTGACGCGATGGATGAATTTCTCGCTGTCGAGACCGCGAACGGCGCGAAGATCCCCCACGACCGTGACCGCCACATGCCCGCTTTGCGCGGTCGCCGACTCGACATCGAAGCCATCGAGTTCGAACGGCTCTCCCGGGGCGGGACTGGGGGCATGCAGGGTATAGCGCAGTTCCACCTCGCGTGGCACCCCCTTTTTCAGAAGGACATCGTAGGTGTCCGGTGAGTTGTCGACCGGCTGTGACGACTGAAACTCGGTCCCTTCCAATAGCGACAGTTCTGTGCCGTGCGGAATTCGAACGCGGACACGCTCGATCGTTCCCTGCTGCCCGACGGTTTGAATTTTCTGGGTCGCCTCGATCGTCGCCCCTTCCCCCTGAACCAGTGTCAGCGAGACCGAGGTATTTACTTCGAGCGCGGCGGGGGCGGTCGACACCTGGGGCAGGGTCTGCCATGCGAGTTCCAGCCGACCGTCCAACCCCACGATTTCGACTTCAGTTTCCTGGCCGACGGGGCGTGTGGTCAGTGTCGCCCGATCGCTCGTTTTGGCCGTAATCCGCGGCGCGGGAATTCGCACCTTGCAGGTTCCGACCGCGCTGTGCGGCAGCGACAGCGACAACCGCCGGGGACCGGCTTTGGCGGTCGCGGGAACCTGGAGTTTCACTTCAAGTTCATGTTTCCCCTTACCACGCAGCCACCACGAGAGCCCGGTGTCGGTTTCAAACGGACCGGGACTGTGTTCACCTGGGCCAGTGTGCCGCACTTCGTCGACCAGTTGCGCCTCGGTGAACGCCAGCGGAACCTGGACCCATTCGTCATCGACCGAGAGGGTGACGTCGATGCGGGCGGTGAGCAGCACGCGATCGTTCTCGGCAGTCCCTTCGAGTCGCAACCGGGTGATCGCCGACGCGGGGGGGCCGGGGTGTTCGCGCGACTCCTGCCACTTCAGGAATTCGTCGTAGGCCGCCTTGTCGAGAACGGGGACGAGCCGCCCGTCGGGGCCGTGGAGGTACCGCAGGTCATCGCGGGGAGCGTTCGCTTTGCGTTCGGCGCGCACCGGGGGCGCGGGGCGGGGGGTAGTCTCCGGCTGGGCCATCAATTGCGATGCCAGGCCGAAGACAGCCAACCACGCCAGCAGGCACCCGCGAACGGTCGGATTGCGACGCGCCATGGCGATTGAGGCGAACGGGGAGAAGTTTACCGGACAGCAAAGATGATACGCGCATTCGGATTGAGGAGATAGCGAATTCCGAGGTCGCGCGGGGCCTGCCACTCGATTCGCGTCACTCTGTCCGGCATCGCCGTCGTGGGTGGAACAATCGCTGTGATTGGCTATTGGCTCAAGTTTCAGGAGGATCGCGTCGGCGTGGTGGTACGACATTGTGAAGAAGAACTGCAGCGCCAAGTACGAAAGGGCGTATTTGAATGCGCCTCCCTGGTTGCACGCTGCGGGGATGCGATACAAACTCAGCGATAAGTCGCGAGGCATCGCGCATGGCGGTCCCGCCTGCGGGCTGTCGATTGAAGCGATCCGGTCGATGACATTGATCGCAAACTGCCACTATTGACGTTTTTTTTGGCGACTCCGGCTACTTACTTCTTCGATTTCCCCGCCCGTACGCGCGCCGCCATGCGGGTGATCAGAGTCTGCGCTTTTCGTTCGGCGTCCTGGACAGCGGAACCCTGGGCGGAGTTCATGTTGTTGAGCAGTGTCTGCAACAGCTTGCGATAGGCCGAGAAATCCCGGTCGGCTTGAACCAGTCCGTCGAATGGCCGGCGCGGCGCGACAAACTGGTCGAAGATCTGTTCGTAGGAATCGCGTTTCCCCGCGGCACTGGTGATTCCCACCACGTGTTCCTTGAGGAATCGGGAGATTTTCGCAACGGCGTCGCGCAACCAGCGGCGCGCGTCTTGCCATTCGCGTTTGTCTTGTGAGTCGGCGAACCGCGATTCTTCGGGAGTCAACTCGCGGTTGAGACCATTCAGCCGCTGCGCTGTCGCGTTGAGCTGCTTCGCCATGCCATCAAGCTGCTGTTCCAGTTGCAGACTGGCGTGCCAGTCGGCCGCCATTCGCAATAGGATCTCGTCGGCACCGGAAGGGATTTGCGTCGAAGATGCCGCCATCGGATGCTGCATCCCCCCGGAGTAACCGGCGGCGACAACCGGGGTATAGGGGACGTCCGCCATGGGTTGCGGTTGGACTGCCATCGGATGGACGTGGAGGGCAATCAGGGAATCACCACCGGCCGGCGGTTCGGTCAGCGGGTAGTCGAGGATCGGATTGTGTCCCTGGTGCGGATCGAGTGGACTGCCGTAAACGACGCACACAGTGACCAGGCGAACGTCCATTCCAACGGCAACCAGCAGTCCGCGTAACGTCAACGTCGATCGAGACGCCGGATTTCGGAAGAGTTCGGCGGGAATTTGCAGCAGGATCGCCAGCGGGGCGGTCGCGGGCTTGAACCAGGCCCAGACGGTTGCGGCAGAGTTCCCTGGCAGGGGGATCGACTCCCACGTCGCGGACGGGGGGCGGCTGGCAAATGGAATCGAAAGCGTCATGAATCTTGGGGTGGGATCGAGACCGAACTCTCAACGCGGCGGGGATCGAAATGCTTACCCCGAGCCGCGCCCGTCAGGAATCGCTGATCAGCGATTCCTGACGGGCGCGGCTCGGGCTCAATGTCACACTTTTCGCCATGGCGAGTCTAACAGTTCCAAAGTGAATTCCGGCACCATTGACCAGAATTCTGTATCTCACCGTGCTGGATCTGACATAAAGTGAGGTGGATTGGGTTGTGTTGCAACCAGGAAACTCCTTCCCCCATTCAGATCTGGAGACCGCGATGACTTGTCTGAGATTCTCTGCGAGTGTGTTGATCGCATTCTACGTGGCGCTGGGAGTGACCGGGTTTTCAGCCGCTGACGACAAGGCGAATCGGACTGATGAGCTGCGTTTTCGGGAAAAACTGAACGCACAGGCGGAGATCAGTGCGAGTCGAGAAAGTGTCCGATCGGTACTGGAAAAGCTGCTGACTGCCCACGGGTTGCCGGTGGAGTTTGACGAGGTCGCGCTGGCTGACGCGAACAATCCGCTCGCGGAGGAAATCGACCTCGCCGCAAAGGGGATCACGCTGAGGTCGGTACTGAATCATCTTCTGGATTGCCGGGATCTCGCCTGGGAGGCCCGCGACGGTCAGTTTCGGATCACGACGAGGGATCGAGCGTTCGGTGAGATGGTTGTCCGGAGTTACGCGACCAGGAGTGTGGCCAGGACGGACGACGAGTTGCGCCATTTGGCCGCGACTCTGGTTCGGGTCGCCGCTCCCGAGTCGTGGGAAGACCTAGGGGGAACGGGTTCTCTCAGAGCCTTCCGAGGGGGCTTGATTGTCCGTCAATCCACGAAAGTCCATGCCGAAATCGCGAAAATTCTACTCGGGTTGGCCGGTGACGGTGAGGAAGACTCCAGCGATCGACCGGAGATTGATGGGACAATGGAGACCGTGATCGTCTCCGAAGAGAAGATCCTGTCGGCGTTGCGGGAACCGGTCGACGTCGATTTTCAGCAACTCGATTTTGAGAGCTGCCTGGAACAATTGCGAAAACTATCACCGGTGACCATCTGGTGTGACCCGGAACGACTGAAACGGGATGGGTCCATCATTTCGCGCGAGCGAACCCTTACCATGAAGCAGGTGCCGTTGGAATCGGTGCTGAACCATGTGTTGTCCGATACCGGAGTTGCCTGGAGCATTGCCGACGAGGGGATTCTCCTGTCTCTGGACGGCACACCCGTCGAGAATTCCGTTCGGCTGTATGCGGTCCGGGATCTTCCCGACGAGCTGGTTTTGAAACACACGGATGCGTATTCGCAAGACAACCCGGTCGAAGGGGAGGCACCGGGCGGTTTTGGCGGAGGCTGGGGTGGCATGATGGGGGGGGGCGGCAGTGGGGGATTCTTCCAATTCGGCGGGGGCGGCGGCGGGGGTTTGTCCCTGGCGGGAGGAGCGCAATCGCAGCGTGGACAACCCGCTGACGGACTCGCCGGCCTGTTGCAGGAGGTTGTCTCTCCGGAATCGTGGCCCGGACTGGGAGGTGATGGCGTGGTGATTCGGTTTCGAGATCAACTGATCGTGCGGCAGACGGCGGCGAACCACCAGAAGATCGCCAGCGTCCTCGCAGACCTTCGAAAATTCGCGACCGCATCGGAATCTGAGGCAGCCGGGGAGCCTGAGCAAACCAAACTCAAGTCCACGTACTACCGAGTTCAGGGCGACTCGCCCGAAACCATCCGCCATTTGCTGCTGACACTGGACGACTCGGCGCAGGAGAATTCCGCAGGATCACCTCCCACAACGGATTCGGCGACAGGGAAAATCGTCGCGACCCGCGACGGGCTGGTGATCCGCCAGACCGCCGCCGAGCATCAACGCATTCAACGCTGGTTG
>JAPLOC010000194.1 GCA_026692825.1 Planctomycetota bacterium
CAGCTCATCGGCGGGGCGACGGAAGAGACAATCATCGCCCGCGTGGGCGAAGGAATCGTCTCGGCGATTGGCTCCTGCGAGACTCACAAACAGGTGTTGGCGAATCCCATGCTGATCGCCAAAGCGGTACTCGACAAAAGCCTCGACTCGCAAACCGCGTTCGAAATTGTGTCGATTGACATCGCAGACATTGATGTGGGGGACAATGTCGGTGCCCGCTTGCAGGCCGATCAGGCGGAGGCCGACACTCGCGTCGCCCGGGCGCACGCGGAAGAGACCCGCTCGCTGGCGGTCGCCGTTGAGCAGGAAATGAAGGCGTTGACCGCCGAAAACCGGGCGTTGGTGGTACTGGCCGAGGCGGAAGTTCCAAAGGCGATTGCCGAGGCTTACCGTCACGGACAGATGCGGGGGGCTGCGGCCGCCGTTGCGGGGAATGGGTAATCCCCGCGAGAGGTAGGCCGGCGCGCGATCGTAGGGGAATGGTCAGGACTTTGGGAGAGTTGAGGAATTGATGGCGAACGACAATGCGTTTCAGATTTCCTCTTCCAACCTGCGATTCGGGTTTGGGTGTACCCGCGAAGTGGGTCTGGACCTGCGGGAACTGGGATCGCGTCGGGTGCTGGTGATTGTCGATCCGGCGGTCGTGGATCTGTATTCTGGACAGACAGTGCTGGAGTCGTTGCGGACGAACAACATCGACTTCGCGCTCTACACGGACGTGCAGACCGAACCGACGGACGAGTCGTTTCGCCGCGCCACTGAGTTCGCCGTCGAGGGACGGTTTGACGCCTTGGTCGCGGTGGGGGGAGGCAGCACCATCGACACGGCGAAGGGGGCCAACCTCTATTCGACCCATCCCGCCGACTTCTTCGATTACGTGAACGCTCCGATCGGAAAAGGACTTCCTGTCCCTGGCCCCCTGAAACCGCTGATCGCGATCCCCACGACCGCCGGGACTGGGAGCGAAACCACGGGGACGGCGATCTTCGACTGGCGGGAAAGGCATGTGAAAACCGGGATCGCCCATCGGTATCTGCGACCGACTCTCGGCATCGTCGATCCCGAAAACACCCGCAGCCAGCCCCCCGCCGTGGCCGCCTCGACTGGGTTGGATGTCCTCAGTCACGCCCTGGAGTCGTACACGGTCGTGCATTATACGGCTCGTCCCATGCCGGCTCGACCGACCGAGCGTCCCGCCTACCAGGGAAACAACCCTATCAGTGATCAATGGGCCCTTCAGGCGCTGCGCATGGTGCGCGATTATCTGGTGCGGGCGGTTGAAGACACGACGGACGACGAGGCCCGGTACGAAATGGCGCTGGCGTCGTCGATCGCTGGCATTGGGTTTGGAAACGCAGGGGTGCATCTGCCGCACGGCATGAGTTACCCGGTCGCCGGTCTGGTGAAGGGATATCGTCCCCCGGGTTTTCAGGTCGATCATCCCCTGGTGCCGCACGGGATTTCAGTGATTCTGAACACCCCGGCGGTGGTCCGCTTCACCGCCGTGACCGACCCCCGTCGGCATCTGGCATGCGCCGAGGCGCTGGGAGCCGATATCACCGATGCCCCGTTGGAGTCGGCGGGCCAACTGCTGTCGGATGTCATCGTCGAGTTCATGCGCAAACTGAAGATGCCCAACGGACTGGCCGCCGTGGGATACACGGCTGCCGACATTCCCGCGCTGGTCGAGGGAACTCTGCCTCAGCATCGGGTGACAAAACTCTCGCCCCGTCCTGCGAGTCCCGAGGATCTCGCGGTGCTGTTTCGCGAGTCACTCACCCTGTGGTAGGACGGCAGGGGCCTCGGCCCGCCGGGTAACCGTTCGTTCGCGCAGAGATCCGACCAACCTTCCATTGACCGCCTCCCGAGCATCAAGGCGATGTTCCTTGTGTCTTCCCCGCGTGTGAGCTGGATCGTGCTGGGGTTGATCTTTGTCGGTTGTTCACCCGGTACACCCACTCCGACTTCCGGGCCAACAGAAACACGTCCCCCTCAGTCGGGAAGTTCGGGTCAAAACTCCTCCACGACCAAGTCGCCGCGATCAAAATCGCCGCGTGACCGGCGGACTCCAGGATCTGGAGATTCGATTGGCAGTGTGCCGATTGATCCCACGGACCTCACCGTTCAACCGACCGACTGGTTTGAAGACGTCACCCAAACCACTGGCATCGACGCGACCTATCAGAACGGAAGGGAAGCGGGCAAGTTCTTCATTCTGGAAAGCCTGGGGGGCGGAGTCGGGATGATCGACTACGATCTCGACGGCGACCTCGACCTGGTGTTTGCGGGGGGCGGAACGTTTGAGGGGAGCAATCCCGTTTCGATTCGCGGCCTCGCTTCGAAGTTCTACCAGAACGACGGAGATTGGAGCTTCAAGGAACGAACGGCCGCCGTCGGCTTGGCGAAACCGGCCGACTATTCCCACGGCTTCAGCGTCGTGGATTACGATGCCGACGGATTTCCGGATCTGTTGCTCACTTGCTACGGCCGCAGTCGGCTGTATCGCAATCAGGGAGATGGCATGTTTTTCGAGGCTGCGGGACCAGAGGAATTCCCAGCGACCGGCTGGGGAACTTCCGCAGGCTGGGGTGACCTCGATCGTGACGGATATCCCGACTTATTTCTCGGCAAATACCTCGCTTGGGATCCGGAACACGAATTGATTTGCAAGAACGAATTGGGGGAACGCGACATCTGCGGTCCCGCTCCGTACCCGGCGACCATCGGCACGTTTTTGCACAACGAAGGGAACGGCTCATTCAGCGACTGGACTGAGACTGTCGGTCTGGTGGGTGGCGCGAAAGGGCTGGGAATGGCGGTTTGCGATTTCGACCAGGATGGCTGGCTCGATTTCTACGCCGCCAATGACGAGACTCCGAATCAGCTCTTTCTCGGCGGCCCGAATGGTCGCCTCACGGAATCGGGAAAAGGGGCTGGGGTCGCCGTCAACGAGTTTGGAACCGAGGAGGGGAGCATGGGGGTTGGGGTCGACGACTACGATGGCAACGGGCTACCGGATATCTGGGTCACGAATTTTGAAAATGAAGACAACGCGCTGTACCGCAATCTCGGGGGAGGGCAGTTCAAGTACAGCACGGTGACTGCGGGGGTCGCGGGGCATTCGCGAATGATGGTCGGGTTTGGAACCGCGATGCTCGATTTCGATGGGGACAATTGGCCCGATTTGTTCGTCTGCAATGGGAACGCCATCTACAGCGCGGCTCGCTCCCCCTATGCTCAAAAGCCACAGTTGTTCCGAAATACTCAGAAGGATCGTTTTGAAAACGTCTCACGGTCGGGGGGGGCCTATTTTCGCACCGATCACGCCGGCCGGGGACTGGCGGTGGGGGATCTCGACCAGGACGGCGCGGTCGACGCGGTCATTGTCCATCAGAACGCGCCGGCCACCATTCTGAAGAATCGCAAGACCCCCGCGAACTGGATCCGGATACAAATTCGGGCCACCCATGGAGAGCGAGACGCGATCGGGTCGCGGGTGACATTGCTGAACGGGGAGCGTCGGGTGGTGCGGACCGTCACGCAAGGGACGGGCTACTTCTCACAGAGCGATCTCGCGATCATCTTCTCGCTTCCGAACGACCTGCCGTCAGTGGATGTCGCGGTCGAGTGGTTGGGACGTTCCGCCGAGACGTTTCGCGGACTCTCTCCCAGGAAAGTTCATGTTCTCGTGGAAGGACGCGGCACCCATGAATCCGAATGAAGCGATTCCCAAACCGCAAGGCGGCGGGCGAGTATGGCCGATTGTCGCGGTGCTGGTGGTTTTTATCGCGTTGGCGATCTGGTGGTTTTTCCTGCGCGACAAGGCACCGCCGGCGACACCCGCGGAAATGCTGACGCAGGCCCTGAGTCTGGCCGGGACGAATCGTGCGGAATCGGAACGAATGCTCCGGCAGGCGATCGAGAAGTCAGACGGACGGTTCGACGATGGACAGCTCGCGCTGGCGACGGTTCTGGCGGCGGGGGACCAGTGGACCGAGGGGGAGCAACTGTTGCAGACGGCGAACCTCGAGGAATGTCGCACCGATCTGTTGCTGCTGCACGGCAGACAGCTTGCCGACCACGGTGATCTCGATGCCGCGGTGCGCGTTTTGTCCCCGTTGCGAGACCGTGAGGGGACCGACGAATCGCTGGTGGCACTCGAGGTGTTGTCTGTCATCCATCACGATCGGAAGGAGTTGGTTGAGGAATTGGACTGTGTGCGCGAGGTGGCTCAGCGAGACCCCGACAATCCGACGCGATGGTGGGTGCTATACAACGTGTTGACGCAGCGACAGTCGACGCAGTTGGCGATCGAAGCGCTCCGAAAAGCGTTAACACATAAACTGCCCGAGCGGGATCAGACCGAAATGCGGCATCGACTGGTCGAGCTGGTGATGCAATCCGGCGATCTGGCGGCTGCCCGGGTGGAAGTCAATCGGATGCTGAAAAGTGACGCCGAGTCTCCCCGCGTACTGGTGCATCAGGCGAATCTCTGTCGCCTGGAAGGGAAGTTCGCCGAAGGGTTGGCGGCGCTGGAGACCGCGATCATTCAACTGGGACCAGAAAAACTCCGCGAGGCGCGGCGGTTGCGGGCGATTTTGCTGATCGATCTGGGGCGATTCGCCGACGCGGCCGGCGACCTGGAGCCAGTGGTCGCCGAGGATCCGTTCGATCAGGTCGCGCACAGCAAATTGGCCGAGGCGTATCGAGGGCTGAATCAGGCGGACAAGGGGGAAGAACATGCGGCGATCGCCGAGTCGATCAAGCAGAAGCGACAGTCCATCTCCCAGGCGACGCACACACTGGAACGGGAACCCGACCGAGTGGAGTTGTACGATCAAATCGCCGACTGGTATCGCGAGTTGAACGAAAGTGAGTCGGCAATCGCGTGGGAGCGACGTGGAAAACAGGCCCGGGGGGCACTGCCTCGCGACGACCAAAAATAATCAACGGTCCGCTTCGGGGCTAGGATCGCCCGAACTCCAACAGGAATGCCCGTTGATACGCGCACTGCCGACTCGCTGCGCTCGCGGGCCATTGAATTTTTTGGACAGGATGAAAGGGATGAAAAGGATCGACAGGATTGCTGAGGCGACAATCAATCGTGTGGACTGGGAGTTTTTCGATTCCAGCCACTTATCCATAGAGCAGGAATGGCGGGCAATTCCATCCTGTTCATCCCTTTCATCCTCTTCATCCTG
>JAPLOC010000195.1 GCA_026692825.1 Planctomycetota bacterium
CGAGAACGGGATACGCTTCGGACAGCAGGCGTTGCCGGCGGTCGAGCGAGTCGGCCAGCAGGGTGAGATCTTTGCGCAGTTGCGAGATCTGGTTCTTGGATTGGGTGAGCTGAACCTGTCGGTCGAGCAGTTCCTGGCGAATGGTCGCCAGCTCTTGCTGGCGCTTCTTGTCGTGGACTTCGCGGGGGAGTTCGCGCTGCAGATCGTCGAGGGCGACGTTGGCCGAGGCACGGGCGAAGCCGAACAGCTCGGACAATTGCCGACCGGCGACAAGATACAGGACCGTCGGTACGAGAACAGTCAGCAGGAGGAAGGACTTGAGCGATTTGTTGTTCATGATTCGTTGTTCCAGGGGGAGGGAGCGAAACGGGTTCCAGGTCGGGGGAAGATGCTTCCCCCGATTTCTGCGGCAATGACGATTGGCGGTGGAAAAACTCCGAAAAATCTGGAATCGGTGCGACACGGTGCCCGCGATGTTCGCTCCAAGTCGTTTGTGGAAAATCAGTTGCGACACGTCAAAAATCTTGAAAACAACGGAGCCTCTCCCGTTTCCCTCCCCAGGCGATCCCGGGCCGCCGATCATTCAACCGGTCGCGTTACCCAATTCAGACGTGACTCGGATTGCGTCGTTTTGATGTGCAACCCGTCGATTCGAATGCTAAACTGCCGGTCGCGGAGGTTACCGGCGAATTTCAATCTGGGGCGTGGCAGCTTTGTGCGAGAAGCGCGGCCGCCTCTCCCCGCACACAGACCAGCGAGGGGACGACAACATGGCCAAGCGAGACGATGACAATTCACTGGAGTTTGATCGCGGCAGCCTCGGAAAAAAGAACCGCACCAAAGCGGACCGGTCGTCGAGGTCGCCGGTCGTCAAGGTGCTGCTGGCGATTTTCGGCGTGATCGGACTGGTCTGTGCCGGGTGCGGCGGGTTTTTCGTCTACAACGTGTATCAGGGGGTTCAACAGGCGCGAGATCGCGCCGCTCGCGGCGAGCCTCTCGCCAGCCCGGGAGAATCGAACTTCCATGACGCGAATTCCAAGATTTCAGTCAACCGCGGTCAGGTCGCGTTCGGGAATACGCCGGCCGCCAAAGAACTGGCCGAACAGTTCTCGCAAAATGTCCGAGCGATGCGGGAACTCTATTTCACGAAGCGAAAGAAGAAGGCCACATTCTCGACCAGCGACGGGCAGTTTTTGACCTACTGCCAATTGACCGACGGGGCGTGTGTCTTCCTGGTTCACATTCCCGACCTGAGGAAGTTCACCGATGACGCCAAGGAAAGCCTGTCGGAAATCGCCTGGGAGGCCGCGCAGCGCGCGGTCCGCAATGGCGTGGAAACTCCTCCGCCACAAATCGCCATCGCGACGCGGGGTGTGATTCTTTATGACCGAATCCTGATCGGGCGATTCCAGACAGGGGACGACGAAGACGAGACCGGAGTCGAGTATCGCGGCAAAGGAAGCGACGGCGTATCGAAGTTGTACCCGTTTTTTGCAAATTTCGCGGAGGGCGAGATTCCTTCGGCTGCGGAATGGCCGGCGGTCGAACCGCCAGCGATGGAGGGCGAGAGTTCGGAAGAGTAGTTCGCTCGGGCGCGCCGGACGCTGGCGATTGTGCAGGGAATTGTCTTACCGCGAGCGCGGTCAAATCGGAGATACAACGAACGACCACTTGCCGGCTTGCCCGGCAGGTGAAGGAGATCGGGGGCTAAGTACCCGTCTAAAACTCGAACTGTTTTTGTTAATTGTTGCAGCCGACGCCGCAATGTCCCGCAGCCAATCGATGGCGTTCCTACAAGAGTCGACCAACAAAGGACAACTCGGAATTCATGGAACGCATTGGCCATTCCTTGCAAACCTATCTTGACCTGCCACCGGTATCCAAATCGCACATCGACACACACCGAGCCGATTTTTTTCCACCCCGAATTCTCCACACCCTGTCCTTGTGCCGTGACCGGCAACCGCCGTCGGCGACTTGGAACAACCGCTGATCATTCGATTCGTCCCTGTGTTTTCTCAAATCACGGTTTTGATCTTGGACGGGTACTTAGCCTGTTACGAGGAAACGTGGCGGGCACTGCGGATCCCGGGAGTCGTTTGACCGTTCCCGCACTCGCTGATACACCAGCATGCAGGAATCCTCCTTCAGATCCCGGCCATTCCCGGCCGTGTCCGCTGGAGATCACGCGTTTGCTCGCTCGGACTGTCATGATGCCAGAGAACTTCCTCCCGAAACGACGCTGTGGATCGGCCCAAACGCCAGCCATGCCAGACCAAAGCGCAAGGCGTGGCTGCCAGCGCGGTTTGCTCGCGCTCGTTTCGTTCGCCAGTTTCTTCGGTGCCGTCGCCTCGACGTCGGCCGTTGTGGCCGCCGAGCCGGCGATTGAATTCAACCGCGATATCCGCCCGATCCTTTCGGACAACTGTTTCGCCTGTCACGGTCCCGATTCGCGCAAGCGCAAGGCGGGATTGCGACTCGATGTCGAAACATCCGCCAAGCAGGCGGTCGAGTCGGGGGCGACCGCGATTGCTCCCGGGAAGAGTGCCGCCAGCGAACTGGTCGCACGGCTGATCACCACCGACGACAGCTCGGTCATGCCGCCCCCCGAGACCGGCAAAAAGCTGACAGCGGCACAAATCGAACTGCTCAAACGCTGGATCGACGAGGGGGCGAAATGGGAGGGACACTGGGCGTTTCTGCCAATCCGCCGACAACCGCCTGCTGCGAAAAAAGATCCGCAGTTCGTCCGCAATCCCATCGATGAATTCATTCTCGCGGGACTGGAATCGCAGGGTCTGAAACACGCCCCCGAGGCCGACCGGATCACGCTGCTTCGTCGGGCGCATTTCGACCTCGTCGGTCTGCCGCCGACTCCCGAAGAAGTAACGAAGTTCGTCAACGATCAATCGCCCGGGGCGTACGAAAAGATGATCGAGCGGCTGCTCGACTCAAAGCACTTCGGCGAGCGGATGGCGATGTTCTGGCTGGACCTGGTCCGTTACGCCGACAGTGTCGGTTATCACGGCGACCAGCCGATGAGCGTCACCCCGTTCCGCGACTACGCCATCGACAGCTTCAACAGCAACAAGCGCTTCGACCAGTTCACCGTCGAACAGATCGCGGGGGACCTCTTGCCCAATGCCACGCGCGAGCAGAAGATCGCCGCGGGGTACAATCGGCTCGGGATGATGAGTGCCGAAGGGGGCGTGCAGGACAAGGAATACCTCGCGAAATACATCGCCGAGCGGGTACGCAACGTCAGCGGCGCGTGGCTCGGTGTGACGATGGGCTGTTGCGAATGCCACGACCACAAGTTCGACCCGATCACGTCGAAAGAGTTCTACCAGATGGAGGCGTTCTTCGCCGACATTCAGGAACGGGGGCTGTATAGCGGTTCCGACCAGACCGGGGCGTGGGGTGCGTCGATGCCTGTCCCCGACGCCGACCAGGAAAAAGAACTCGGTCGGCTCGATGCCGAACTCGCCGACCTGCGGAAACTGCTCGACCAAACCACGCCTGAGCTGGCGACCGCACAGACCGTTTGGGAGCAATCGGTCGCACCGGCTCGCGAGTGGTTGGCACCCGAAGTTGTCTCGGCGACCTCCGCCGGGGGAGCGACTCTCAGTATTCTTCCCGATCGGTCGATCCTGGCGAGTGGCACCCGTCCCGGCACCGATACCAGTACGGTCGTGCTGCGCGGCCCGATCAGCGGGATTACGTCAATCCGTGTTGACGTACTCCCCGACGATTCACTCCCGGCGAAAGGCCCCGGCCGCGCCGACAATGGCAACTTTGTATTGACGGAAGTTTCTATCGCCCGACACAAGGAAGGGGCCGAGCCTCAGCCGGTGGAGCTTCAGAACGCGTCGGCGACCATCGAACAAAAGTCGGCGGCGGACAAGCACCCCGACAAACTGTGGTCAGCCGCCAGCGCGATCGATGGCGACACCCGGGGTGCCGAATGGGGCTGGGCGATTCTGGATGAAGCAGGACGCGCCAACCACGCGGTCTTCGAAACGAAAGCGAATGTGGACCTGGCCGAGGGGGAAACTCTGGCGGTTGTGCTGAAACAGAATCACCCGAATCCCCACCACACGCTGGGTCGATTCCGGATTTCCGTTTCGACGGCGGTCCGGCCCGTCCGCGCGACGGGAGCCGGCCTGCCACGCAACATCCGCGACCTGCTCGCTCTTCCCGCCAGCAAACGTTCAGAACCGCAAGGCGCTGAACTGGCCGCCTTTTATCGAACCGTCGCTCCGGAATTGCAGCCAACCCGCGATAAGATCGTGGCGGTCACTCAGCAGCGCGAGGCCCTCAACAAGAAGATCCGGATCACGCTGATCACCGTGGCGGTGGAGCCGCGGATGGTGCGGGTGCTGTCGCGTGGCAACTGGATGGATGAGTCGGGCGATGTGGTTCAGCCGGGCGTTCCCGCGTCATTGGGCCGACCACCGGCGAAAGACGGACGACTGAACCGACTCGATCTGGCGAAGTGGATGGTTTCTCCCGAGAATCCGCTGACGTCGCGGGTGCTGGTCAACCGGTTGTGGAAGCAGTACTTCGGTGCCGGCCTGACCCGCAAACTCGACGACTTTGGCGCGCAGGGGGAAGCCCCTAGTCATCCCGAGCTGCTCGATTATCTCGCCGCCCGGTTGATCGACTCGGGCTGGGATCTCAAGCAGACGATTCGTGAAATGGTCACCTCGGGAACCTATCGTCAAAGCTCGGTTCCGACCGCCGATCAGCGGGATAAAGATCCGTTCAACAAATGGCTCGCCCGGCAATCGCGGTTTCGAATTGATGCCGAGCTGGTGCGGGACAACGCGCTGGCTGTCAGCGGTCTGCTCAATGAAAAAGTCGGCGGTCGC
>JAPLOC010000196.1 GCA_026692825.1 Planctomycetota bacterium
CATCCCCAGTCCCCCCCTTGGCTGAGCTCCCTTTCGCGGCCCCCCCCTGTGGACTCTCAGGTTTCTCCGGCGCTTTCGCGGAGTTCGGGTCGGCGGTGTCGGGTGCCGGCGCGGGGATGGCCATTCCCGGGGGAATTCCCACCAGGACCGTCGGTGCCCCCATCACCATCATGCTCGGAACCCCCGTGGGGACCGTCAAAAAGGCGGTGGGAACGCCGGCCGACAAGACGGTGGGCGACCCCATGAGGATCGGTTTTCCCGACGGGGCCAGCTTGTCTCCAATCCGCGAGATCGGCTTTTTCTCAACCAGGATGTTCGCGACACCGACCGCAGAAATGTCGACCTTGTCGTCTTTGTCCGTCTGTCGTACCGCGAACTTCCCTGTCCCGACCGCCGCCCCGTTGAAGAACGCGTTGATCTTTTCCAGAAACGCGTCCGGGTCCATTCCCAACTGCTTGAGCTGGTCTTTGTATTTCGTCACCAGCGATTTGGCGACAGTTTCCGCCGCCGAGGACTCGTCATCGATCTTCCACAGATCCAGCGCCTTGTCGGCGGCTCCGCTCAGAGCGCTCACACCGAGATCGCCCAGTGACGGTCCTTTGGCCGCTCCACCAAAACAGCCTCCCTGCATAAGGTTCTGGGCGGCGGTCGCCGCGCTGGCGCCGGCCGACCCGCCGAGCGCGTTACCGAGTTGACTGAGCAGCGCGCCCGGATCTCCCCCCATCAGCGAAGTGGCAAGAGAAGTTGCGGCCTGCCCGGCTAGCTGTCCCGCTGTCCCCCCGAGCCCCCCCAGGCCCAGCGACTGCACCGCCTGACTCGCCAGACTGCCGAACATTCCCGGGACCGACATCCCCAGCGCGTTCATCGCCCCCGACAGCGCGCCACCCGGTGCCGCCCCGGTCATGGCGGCGACCACCGCCTGCGACAACGCCGCCCCTCCCGTCTTGAGCGCCAGATCCTGCGCCATCCCGCGAAACAACGCCTGCATGTCGGCACCGCCAGGGGGAGAGCCCGCGGGGGGATCGGGCTGAGCCCGGACGAATCCCCCCCGGGGACCGGCGGCGTGAGGTGACTCCACTTCGGGAGCGGTAGTGACCGGCACACCCAGGATCCCGTCGCGCGAGGGAATGGCCAGCAGCCGATTTCCCTCGGGATCTGTGAAGACCGGCCGGGCGAATTGTGGAGCCGGCTTCGAGGGATCCTGGGCGAACTGCTGCAGATCACTCAGAAAATCCGCCGTGGGGCGGAACTCGAAGCCGGCGAGTTTGATGGTCGCAGTCGCCATGGAAGTGGAACCAGAGTCTGAAACTTGATCAATATGGCACAATTGTCGTATGCCAAAGACGATTGTTGCGTCGTGGAAATGCCTACGGCTTCTTGGGGAGATGGCACCCCTCATCCACATCCCGCGCGATATTCGACAGGTAGTCCGGCACATTGACCAAATCGCCGGGTCCAGGGCGACTAATCACCGGAGGTACGGGGAAGCCCAGAACTTTCGTGGAGTAGGCCCCACCGCCACACCCCCGGTCAAACCAATAGTAGTCATCATTCCGTAATTGTGGATGCAGAGATTCGTGGATGAGTGTCTCCGCCTGTTCCTGGGGAGAGAGAGTGTGGAACGAGTCACGCAGATTGATCGTACTGGGATCACTCGGACTATAAAACGCGGGATGCGCAGGGTCACTGAGTCCGCTGTCGACAACATTCGCGTTCGAAAGAAAGTCGCGGGCTTTTTGGAACTTCTCGATCTTGGCGTCGATTTTCTTGTTGTAGTCTGGATCGGACGGATCGAGTCCAAATCGTGAATTGAGAAACGCGTTCGGGGTGGTCTTTGAGTCCTCCAATGCTTTGACTGTCTCATCAATCATCTCAACTCCCTTGGATTTCGCCGCATCGACACCGGCCTGCGTCGCTGGGGGAGACGCTGACGATTTTGCTCCATTTGGCTGCATGTTTGGCGATTCGTCGTTCAATACTGGTCCGTCGCTTGCGCTTCCACCCGCGCCACCCCCCGCCCCTCCAGCCGCGTTCGCCGCCGACTGGGCCGCCCCCGCCGCCGCGGAGGGGGGAGGCAGCACCGACAGCGGTGCCCCCACCTCTCCCAGCATGATGGGTGCCCCCTTCACAACCACCATCCCCCCGTCGATGTTCACCTTCGCTCCGGAGAGCTGTGTCTGCTTCGAACCGTTGATCTGGTTCGCCCCCCCCGCCTCATCCAGACAGACCAGCCCCGCCTGGATCAGCATCTGACTCCCCGTGATTTCAGTCAGTGGTGCCAACACCGCCTGGTTGGCCTTGGCGATCGACGACACCAGCATCCCCGAAATCGACACCACCCCCGCCTGGTTCATGTGGATCATTGACGTGCCACATTGCAGCGTGATCGCCGTCCCGACGTCGATCACCACGTTGCTCGCCACCTCGACGGTCTCGTTGTTCCCCACCTTGGTTGTCGAATCGGTTCCGACGCTGGTCTGCGAATTGTTCGTGACGGCGAGACTGTCGTTGTTCTTGATCTGCGTGGTCCGGTCGACCCCCACGTCCAGCGTTTCGTTGTTCCCGACGACACTGTCCATGTTGAACTGGCCATGCACACGAATCTGTTCCTGCCCCGCCGTGTCGTCGAGTGTGATCTCGTTGTTCCCGCTCCCCTTGTGAGTTTGCGACTTCATTCCCCCCCGCGTTTTTCCCGCAGGAAGTGCGAACGGCGCTTTCGCATCGCCGTTGTAAACCCGTCCCTTGATGATCGGCCGATCGGGCGAGCCGTCCAAAAACGAAACCAGCACCTCTTCACCAATCCGTGGCAGCGAAACCGTACCCCAGCCACTCCCCGCATGCTGCTGAGACGTGCGAATCCAGCACGACGAATTCTCATCCCGTCTTCCCTCGCGGTCCCAGTGAAACTGCACCTTCACCCGACCATGTTCGTCGGGATAAATCTCCTCCCCTGGAGGACCGACTACGGTCGCCGTCTGCGGACCTTCGACAATCGACGGCTGACTCAGTCGCCTGGGTCGGAACGGGGTCTCACGCGGAATCGCCGTCACACGATTCTGGTACAGCGTCTCTTCGCCGTCCGTCAAATGAACGCCATACGCGTCCCCCACCCCCACGTCGATCGTGAGATCGGTGATCACATAGCCCCGCCCGGTCTCCCCCGCGTTCCGATGCCGCCCCATCTCGAACCATCCCCCCAGCCGAACTCCCCGGTAGGTCGTCTGGGTGGTCGCGACATCGTATTGCGCCTCCGCCTCTTCCTTGCGCAGCCGCGTGCGACGGGATCCTTCCGACGCCTCCAAATGCCCTCCCGGATACTCGAACATCTCCAACGCCGAGTTCATGGGCAATTCGAGTCGCGTCGCTTCCGAAACCAGCAGTTTCTTGGTCGGCTTCAGAAAGTCGTAGTCGGTTTGCGCCCATCCACCGGGCTGCAGGGCGTAGTTCTTTCGCCAGGTGACAATCTGCTCGCCAGGCTCGGCCAATCCGTCATCGGGGAGCCACTCCAGTTTCATCGGCAGCTTCTGGAACACGTCATTCGAGTCGGCCAGCACCATCACATGCCGACCCGCTTCGTGGCGAAAGAAGTAGAAAATCCCCTCGTCTTCCAACAGCCGGGAGACGAAGTTCAGGTCGGTTTCGCGGTACTGCACGCAGTATTCACGGGGGAGGTAGTCCGCCGACAGGCCCGACAGGTCGAAGTCGTTGAATCCCAAATCGGAGAAAATCTTCGCCACGATTTGCGGGACCGACTGATTCTGAAAGATTCGGCAGTCGGACGTTTGCGACAGGAACCACAACCACGGGACGAGTGTCCCCCGATAGAGGGTTCCGAGTTCGTGTTGACCAACGTAAGCCAGTTCCGACAGATGCCCGTGAAAGTACTGCGGAGGGGCGGCTTCATCGGTCGGAGCGACGCGGGCGGTGATCGCCCGGCCGACCAGATCGGCCAAGTCGACCGTCGAGTCGGGAGAGATCAGATCGAGTTCGAATTCGAACGGCTTCGAAAGCCCCTCGCTTCCCCGGAGACGCTGCAACACCAGCCGGTCGGAAGGGAGCGGCGTCGCGACGGCGAGCGAGCGGGTGTGTTGGAGGGCGTTGGAGAGCATGGGAAAGGATGAAGGATGAGGGATGAGGGATGAAGAAGTTGATTGAGCAACCGTTCGCCGCCGTTCGGTCGCGAAGCGACCATCCCCCCCTTAGCAAGGGGGGGCAGGGGGGGTCGCATTGTCCGCGAACTGGACTCCACTTCCAGTTCGACCTGTCTTCAACTTCGTTGTTACGTGACTGTTTGCGATTGAGGGCGCAGTGCGCTGACCGAGCGACCCCCCCCGGCCCCCCAGATGTCGCTGCGCGACGGGGGGGTCAGTTGAGTGTGATTAAGCCGCCTTTAATCGCCGTCTCGGCGGTTCCGTTGACGTCGACTTTTGCTCCGTTGACGGCACATAAGGCGGCCCCTCCCACGTGGGTCAGGGCTCCCTGCATGATGTTGGCCGCCCCGCCGACTGTCATCAGCATTACTCCGCCGACGATTTCGGTAAACGGCGCGACGACCGAGGCGTTGGAGGCGGCGGCGATCGTGATGATCGTTCCCGAGATCGTGATCACGCCCCCCGCGTTCATGAAGATCTGCGACGCGCCACACTTCAACGTCAACGTGCTGCCGGCGTTGACCATCAGGTTCTTTCCCACCTGCACATTCATGTTCGATCCGACCTTCACCGATTTGTCGACACCCACCGATTCAACGGCGTTCACCCCAACTGTCAACGTGTCGTTGTTCTTGATCGTCGATGTCCGATCGTTACCCACCACCAGCGTCTGATTGTTCCCGACGACGGTATCCATGTTCTGCTGGGCATTCACACGAATTTGCTCTTTGCCGGCGGTGTCGTCGAGCGAGACTTCGTTGAATCCCTTCCCTTTGTGTGTGTTCGATTTGATTCCGCTGCGAGTCATCTCCCCCGGGAGAGCGAACGGGGGTTTGTTGTCGCCGTTGTAGACCCGACCGGTGATGATCGGTCGGTCGGGATTCCCTTCCAGAAAATCGACGATCACCTCTTCACCAATTCGCGGCAGATCGATCGAACCCCAACCCGCGCCGGCGTGAATCTGCGAGACCCGCACCCAGCACGAACTCTTTTCGTC
The DNA here is from genome assembly GCA_026692825.1 of Planctomycetota bacterium. Classification (GTDB taxonomy): domain Bacteria; phylum Planctomycetota; class Planctomycetia; order Planctomycetales; family Planctomycetaceae; genus UBA10511. Next base: position 5,149 of record JAPLOC010000196.1, read on the forward strand.
CTTCTGCCCCTCACGGTCCCAATGGAACTGCACCTTGACCCGGCCATGTTCATCCGGGTCGATCTCCTCCCCCTTGTGTCCCACCACAACAGCGGTCTGCGGCCCTTCGACAATGGGTCGGGGGGTCTTGCGCGGGGCGCGAAACACCGTCGCGGCGGGAATTCCCTGAAACCGGTTCGACACCTCCGCCTCCCCTCCGCCGGAGACCTGGCTGGTGTAGCTCTCTCCCACATTCGCCGCCGTCTCGACCGAGGTCAGCACATACGATTTCCCCTGCTCCACGCGGTTGCGATGTCGGCCGATTGTGAATCGGCCCGCCGGCGTCAGAGTTCGGTAGGTGCTTTCGCCCCCCGCGACATCGTGGGCCGCTTCTTCCTGTTCCATCAGTACTGTGGTTAAAGGCTGCCCCGCCCCGCGCTCGACATAGTCGCCCGGGTAGTCGTACTTCTCGAATTTCACCGTTCCGGGGACCTTCATTTTCGTTTGCGTCCGCGTCGCCATCGACTGCTTCGGCTTCTTGAAGTTGAAGTCGGTCTGCGCGATCCGACCGGTGCGAAACGCGACCTTGTGTTCCCACCGCGTGATGCGCGGCTGGCGATCGTCGATGCCGTCGGGATCGGGGTAGTCGACTTTCGCGTCGGGCAAATTGCTGTAAGCCGACGTGCCGTCGGCCAATACCAGCATGTGTTTGTTGGCGGTGTGACGGAAAAAGTAGAAGATCCCTTCTTCTTCCATCAGCCGGGTGACGAAGGCGAAGTCGGTCTCGCGATATTGCACGCAATACTCGCGCGGCTGATAGTTCGCCGTCAGTTGCGACAGGTCGAAATCGGTGAATCCCAGATCGGTGAAGATCTTTTCAATAATCTGCCGGCAGGAGAGGTTTTGAAAGATGCGACAATCGCTGGTCTGCGTGAGAAACCACAACCAGGGGACGACGGTGGCGGTGTAGGAGACCCCTTCGTCGTTTTGGCCAGCGTAGCCGAACTGCGAGACGAAACCGTTCAGATACCGCGTCGGTCCCTCGGAACTCGATACACGAATCGCGACAGGAGTGCCAACGATTTGCGTGGGGTCGATTCCGGCGTCGGCGGAGAGAAGGTCCAGGTGGTACTCAAACAGTTCCGAAAGCGCCTCGCGGCCATGGAACGATCGGAGCAGCAGGACATCGTCGCCGAGCGCGGTGGAAACGGCGATTTGTC